>RDYZ01000124.1 GCA_004293855.1 Oscillatoriales cyanobacterium
GGGGCTGTTACTGGTGTGGTTTGGTGTAATGCAAGTTTCCCCCAAAGCCTTACCGCCGATTCCACTATTGCAACCCTTGACCGGCGGATTACATCGGCAGATTTCCGGCTGGATGTCAGGATTTACCCACACTTCTCCGGGTTCTATCCTCCACAGGGGAAGGCCGATCCTGTTGGGGAGTCTCTGGGGACTGATGCCCTGTGGTTTTTTATTTGCGGCCCAACTTCAGGCGGCCGGTACGGGATCGGCGATCGCAGGACTGTTAACCATGGTGGCGTTTGGGGTGGGGACGTTGCCCGTGATGTTAGGAATTGGGTTTTCGGCGAGTTGGCTGAGTGCCGATCAACGGGGCCAACTGTTTCGGGCAGCGGGTGTCGTCGCGATCGCGATCGGCGGGATCACGATCCTGCGGACGGATGGGATGTTTGACTGGAGTGGTCATACCTCACTGTTTTTGCTGGGCTGGGCGCTAGCCGCGCGACCCCTCGCCCGCTACTGGCCGACCCCATTGCGCTACCGACGGGCGATTGGGGTAGCGGCCTTTGTTCTGGCGATCGGCCATCTGGGCTATCAAGCCGACCATTCCCTGAACTGGAATGTGGACGCCATTCGCTTCATGCTGCCCAGCCATCGCTACGGTTTGTTGGCGGGGATCATGGCGATCGTCTGCATGACTCCGGCGGCTGTGACCAGTGTGGATCGCCTGCAAATTGCCCTGGGTCAGACCTGGCGGCGTTTGCACCTGTTAACCGTTCCAGCGTTAATTTGTGCCGTCGGTCACACCCTATTAATCGGATCACACTATCTCGGTGAGCTTTCACGCGGGATCTCCCACTATGGCCGATCGGGGTTGGTGGTCGCGATCGCCCTGATGATTCTCCGACTTCGATCCGGGCGGCTGGGTCGTAACCTGAGCCACGCCCCAGCCGCTGCAAGTCTCCCTTGCCCACAGGAGGAGGAGTCCGAAACCTGTTGCCGCGATCGCTAGTCCCCACCGGTGCGTTGCGTTAGGGCAGGTGATCAATTTCCCCCACATAGGTACCGATCGCCTGAGCGGTTTTGAGTAGGCCACTGTAGGGATCAACCAAGCGGGGGCTATGGTCACACAGCTCCTCGATTGACACCGAGTCCACATCCCCATTGCGCCACACCACGACCCGTCCCGATTCACCCGCCGCCACGAGATCCACCGCCGCACGGCCAAAGGAGGAGGCCAAAATGCGATCGAGGGCTGACGGCATCCCACCGCGCTGGACGTGTCCCAACACCGTAACCCGCACCTCCACCCGGTGATTCATGCATTGGGACAGGCTATCGGCAATATAGTCGCCGATGCCCCGTAAGCGGCTGTTGCCCTGGGAATCGGTGTACTTGCGCGATTCTCCATTGAGGGTTTTGGCTCCCTCCGCGACCACCACGAGGGCAAAATTTTGTTTCCAGGTATCGTGCAACTCGTGAATTTTATTGCAGATTCCTTCCACGGTATACGGCACTTCCGGGATCAAAATCACATCCGCACCGCCCGCAATTCCAGCATTGAGGGCGAGGTGTCCAGCCGTGCGTCCCATCGTCTCGACGACCATAACCCGATCGTGGCTAGCCGCCGTGCTACTCAGTTTTTGCAGCGCATCCACAACGGTATTAACCGCCGTATCAAACCCGATCGCCCGCTCCGTTAAGCCCACATCGTTATCGATCGTTTTGGGAATACCGATCAAATTCCAGCCGCCCCGCTTGGCGAGATCGGACAAAATCGCCAGGCTGCCATCACCACCGATCGCCACGATCGCGTCCAAGCCCAACGCCTCACAACCCGCAAGGATTTTATCGGTATTGGCGATCGTGTCCCCTTTGTTAATTGACCCGAGAATCGTTCCTCCCATACTTAACAGTGGATCGATCCCCCGGAGATCCAACCCATGCGCCGTGAGTTCGATCGCCGGTTTACGTTCCATCAAGCCTTGAGTTCCGTAGGGAATCCCTAGGACTTCCCAACCGTAGGAGAGTTTGGCATGACTCACCACAGCACGGATCGCCGCATTCAAACCAGGGCAATCGCCGCCGCTTGTCAATACACCCAGTCGTTTTTTTGTCATGTCTTCGCCATTGTGTTGCTAATGCCTGCGTCGGGATCGTACTGAACGTTTCGACACCGTAACCATCGCTAGCGAGCCGCATCCGATCCAGCGATTTCAATGATCACGCATAACCTGTCGTCTAGCCCCCAGTTTTTAACATGAAATCTCGTTTCAGACTGTGCTTTCATCGAGTTTTCAGTGCTTTTTTACCCCAGAGAACCGGGAATCAGGTGTGTTAAAGTTCGTAATACGTGGGGAGACCGATCGCGGCGTTCGATGTTGTGGGTTCAGCTTAGGCTAGCAACAGGATTGAGGGGAGTATAGAGGTTGAGATCGTGACACATCTCAAGAGGTCTCAGACTCAGTGTCTTCAACGTCCGCTATGAACATTCTCGAACGATAGCAATCCCATGCTGGACTCGCTACGTTTTTGGCTCAGAATCCAGCCTCATGGTACGGCGCTAGTCGCCGTCACCCTCTGTCCGATCCGCAGCACGCATAATCTACAAATACAACGAATCTATGGCAACTCGAGGGCTAGTCGTCGGCGCAACCGTCGTCATGCTGAGCGCAACCGCGATCGTCGGCGCTGGCATCCACATGAAAGGGCAGGCATTCTTTCAGGACAGTCCGAAAGAACTGGTGGATGAAGTCTGGCAAATTATCGATAACTCCTATGTTGATGGGACGTTTAATCAGGTTGATTGGAAGGCCACCCGTGAGGATTATCTAGAGCGATCCTACGAGGGCAACGAACAAGCCTATGAAGCTATTCGCGAAATGCTGGGTAAGCTCGAAGATCCCTACACGCGCTTCATGGACCCCGAAGAATTTCGCAGTATGCAAATTGACACGTCCGGCGAGCTCACGGGCGTCGGTATCCAGCTTTCCCAGGAGGAAGGAACCAATGATTTAGTCGTCGTCTCGCCGATCGAAGATACCCCAGCGTTTAATGTGGGTATCCAGTCCCAGGACAAAATCATCGCGATTGATGGGCAATCGACGGCAGGCATGGATATTGACGCTGCGGTGAATCTTATCCGTGGGCCGATCGGGTCTAGTGTGACGCTGACGGTCAATCGTGATGGTAAAGAACTCGAGTTTGAGATTGTGCGGGCTCGCATTGAAATCCATCCGGTGCGCTATTCGGTGCGTAATGATCTGCCCGGACGAGTGGGATATATTCGGTTGACGCAGTTTAGTGCGATCGCCGCCCAGGAAATGCGGGATGCGATCAAAACCCTGGAAGCGGATGGCGTGTCCGGTTATGTCTTGGATCTGCGGGCCAATCCTGGCGGTTTGCTTCATGCCAGTGTGGAAATCGCGCGGATGTTCATTGATGACGGCACGATCGTCTCAACGGTCAACCGTCAAGGGGTTTCTGATGTGGAGCGAGCCAACGGCCAAACCCTCACCGATAAGCCTGTGGTGGTGCTGGTGGATGGTGGTTCCGCCAGTGCCAGTGAAATTCTGTCCGGCGCACTGCAAGATCACGAGCGAGCCTTATTGGTCGGCACACAAACCTTTGGTAAAGGTCTGGTGCAATCGGTGCGTGGGGTCGGCCAAGGTTCTGGCCTTGCGGTGACGATCGCCAAGTACTACACGCCGGATCATCGTGACATCAACAAGGAAGGCATTCCCCCGGATTTGGTGGTGGAACTCAATGAAGAACAGCGCGATTTTCTGCGGATGAATCGCGATGCGATCGGAACCCTGGAAGATCCGCAGTATGCCCGCGCGATCGAAGCGCTCAAAAGCAAACTTTAAGCACAAACCTGAATCGACATTCTGGGTGGTGATATTCACCACAAAACGCAAGGCATCATGGTCTATGCCTTGCGTTTTTGGTTTGGAATGGGCCGCGATCGAACGCACCCAGGGAATTTGCGGTGGAAGGCATCACAATCAGCCGAACACCGCGTTCAGTTCGTTCAATTAGGTGGGGCTAATTGCGATCAATCCATTTTTGGGCTTTCAGACGCTTGATTGCACCGTAGACCAATAGGTCGAGGGTGATGCGGCGTTCATCCATCAAAAACGGTTCGATCGTGCTGGGCTGTGTGCCATTCGCAACACAGGAAAAAGCACGGGGACCATTGATATCAGCTTTGGGAAAGTAGATGTTAAATCGTCGTGTACCACCATTCCAGGAGCCGATGGTTTGCCAGCATTCATTACCCGGCCCGAGCAGGGAAACCCGTTGCTTTTCAAAGGTCAGCTCCAGGTCTGCGATGCCCTGATCTTCCAGCGCAGCTTTGAGCGCTGGCAGATAGTCTTGGTGCATGAAGTCAGCAAACGGCTTATCTTCTACCGCTGGGGGTTTTTCTTTTTTGGGTTTTGCGGCCGCCTTAGCGGGAGTCGCGGTCGGCTCTTTGCTTGTGTCTTCAGCCATAGTTTCAGTCAACAGTTAGACGATCGGATGTTGACACCCTCCCCGGCCTCAAGACGCGAGGATTTCTCACCACGCCAACCTCCTGGGCTGGTCGCTGAATGGGGTTGACGCTTCCTCGGTACAGCCTATAAATAGGTCTTACGTTGCCTCCACGCCCGTTTTAAGTCTCGGTGTGTCCCGCCGCGACTGAACTTACGAACTTACGAACTTGCGAACTTACGAACGGTATGGAATTGAATGGAGGTGTTTGGCATTAAGGCGACGCTTCACCTTGCCTTGTCCACTAATCCTATTGCTGGTCTCACCTCCGACAGGACTGGCAACCCGACTGTTTATTGTGGCGGATCGGCGAGCTGGGGGGCGATAACCGCATTTAGTTTAGCATTCTCAAGAATGCCGTCCTCCAAGGATGGGGCGTGAATTCCAGTTTTGCGGATCTTTTCTCTATGTTATGGAGTCTGGACAAATCATGTGGCCGAAACACACCACGATCGCCTGTTTTGCGGGTCTTGCGTTGCTGCTTGCCGTCCTCCGAGCGGTGACGAGTATGGCTCAACCGGTGGGCGATCGCATCGGAGATACCTGCCGTGTCATCGCGATCGATGAAACCCGTAACACCGATGAATGGGTGCTTTACGCTCGACCAATCCTCACGGATACCCCAAACCCACCACAGCCCGATCGCAACTCGCAACCCACCGTCAACACCCGAACCGCCTCCCAAACTGACCCAACCGCTCCCGACGATTCCAATCGGATTACGTTACTGTTTGATCGTGAGCAAGTGGCTCTCCTCAATGCCCATCAAGCTGGTGTTGATGGAGACCCCCATCTTTGGCACGAAATTGAAGACAGTATTGGCAATCGGGGTTATTTGCTGGCGATCGATCCAGAAACTGGGCAATCCACCCTGCGCGACTGTCCATAACCCGTCCAAATGCAGTCCGTTGGGCGAGAGAGAATGTCAACCCTTGGATTACCCATGCCTAATCGATTTGAACCGACCATCTGTTTTTCTGACCAACCCCAGATTCGGGCGGACACCGCCGATCCGATCGCCTTTCTCCAGGCCACACCCGACGATCGTCGACAGTGGCTCCAGGCTTTGGGCTTGGGACGTTATGCCCCCTTGCTCTCGCACTTGGCGAACACCCCCGCCAATATCGTGGGTGTTGCTCGCTTCATCACCCATCCCGATCGTGTCAAATTTCCCGATCTACGCGGCGTTGATTTATCTGGCTTAAACCTGACAGGGGTGAACCTGATTCGGGCTCAACTGCATCAGGCCGACCTACGGGAGGCCATACTGTGCGATGCTGATCTGCTGTTTGCGAACTTTAGCGGTGCGGATCTAACCCATGCCGATCTTAGGGGAGCCACGCTCAATCAAACCATTTGGGCAGCGGCGATCGTCAACGGGTGCGATCTACGCGGTAGCCACGGCTTGACCCCGGATCAGAGTCATCACCTCGCGCTTCAAGGCGCGATCGTCCGTTAGGCGCGATCGCGTACACTAAAAACCGAAACCCGATCGTGAACCTTGCCGCGATCGTCAGCAATCCATCGAGCCGATCGAAACGACATGTCCCAATACGAACGCTTGCTGCTGATGGCAGAAGATGAACTCACCGAATACAGCACAACGGCTCGTAAAATCGAAAAACTTCGCCGCAAAATTGGCCTTTCGGTTTCGCGCAACGAACAAGAAGCGATTAAGGCACAGCTCGACGCTGAAATGGCAGCGGGCAACTGGTGGCAAAAAATCCTAGAATCCCAACGCCAAAGCGCGGCCCTACCGTTTTGGGGCATCGCCGGACTGGGGCTTTTATTTGGGATTTCCCTCTCCCAACCCCTCGATTTTCTGGCCATGTTTGGCGGTGGTGCGGCGGCGATCGCGATTCAACGTGCCGGGTGGAAACTTCAAGCTAAACGTCTGCTGCTGCAAACCTTCGAGAACATCGAATACCGCATCAACAATCCAAATGCTGACTAGATCACCCAAGGCAAAACGCAGACTCGTCTAGCTCGATCTGGTGTCGATTGATCGTCGGGCGCATTGTCATGCTACGAACAGGGCGATTTGAGTGAGGATTTTTCGGGTTGCGATGGATGAAACATGGTGAATTTGTCGGGGCGTATGGCAATACGCCCGCGATCTCACATGGCTCTCGTCGATCAATTAGCTAGCAGAGTCGTCCGGGGCTACCTCCGGGTGACTACCCTGCACAACCATCACCGAGCAATGGGCCTGGTGCATCACATAATTACTTACGCTGCCTAGCAACACCTCCTTCAGGCCGCAAAATCCACGCCGTCCCATCACAATCAAATCACTCGCCGTGGTTCGCGCCAACTCACAAATCCACGTCCCCGGATCACCAATGCGATAGACCGTCTCGGCCACCACGTTACAATCCGCTGCCCGTTGGGACAGTTTTGCTAAGGATGCCTTGAGCTCCTCTGTGCGTTGCTGAAATTGTTTTTGTTGAAACTCAAAGATGGCCTTACTGCTTGCGAGGTCAATACCAATACCGGTTCCCATTAATGGCATGGCTTCGGTAATGCTTTGAACATTCATGCCATGAAAGATGACAAGCTGGGCGTCATTTTGCTTGGCGAGGTCAAGTGCACGCTCAAAGACACGCACTGCGGCCTCGGAATCATCGATCGCCACTAGAATCTTGCTAAAGTTCGTCATCGTTGGTTACGCCTCAGTTAAATGATGGGCCGGACTCGGTCAGCCTAGGGGCTGTCATCCATAAAATTTTGAACGCTGACCTAGCAAGGGTTACCGCCCTTAGAGTTGTGGTGTTGGGTTGTTGGATAGTGTGCCAGATCAGGGTTCTACGCTTCATGGATGACCGGCCCGAACACTGAACCAACGCCCTAACATTGCTGACCTGCGACGACTTTCTATGTCGATAACGTGCTGCGATCGAAATTAGTCGAAATCAGTTAAAACAAAATGTCACATTGCACGTCAATCGATACTTGTTTCTGAAGGAGTCGAGTCCCTAGAAAGCCGAGAATCTAGAGGAGATTCTTGTCTAGATCTATTGTAATCAAAGGCTTTCATTGGCTAAGTATCGGTTAACAATTCGAGAAGCAGAGGAGCGATCGCAACTTGGGGTCAACGCGCCACCGGGGGAGGGACAACCCACAAAGCGCGGAACCGTATCGGATACCGTATCGGATACAATGCGGCGAGTCCCCGTAATATTACGGATTACAATTGAAGCCCAGGGCTAGACGTTCGAGAAATAGTCCGGTCTGTGGGGGCTCAAACCTGTAAAAACAAGCCAAAGATGGGTTGGTTCGGTTTGGGATGATGGCTGCATCCATCCGCCGCTTGCATTTATGGCACGTTGTTCAACTGAAGCGAAAGATAACGCCCTATGTCTGTATCTCTTATCGAACGAGACGTTAGCTCTAGCTATCAGAGTTCCCTGTGTGAGTTAGCCCAGGCGATCGAATGGGGGCAGGGACAGTTTTCCTTGATTTTGGCCCACTGCAACTCACCCGCAATCCGTCAACGAGCGATCGACGATCTGACATACCATCACGCCTTGCCACTCTATACTGTCGCACTTCAGCCCGAGGCCGAGCTGATGTTTTCGTCGATTTCCTGTGACCTCACCCAGCGGGACGACACGCTCCAGAAACACCCGGTTGCGTGTCCTCGACCACCTGCAATGCCTGGGGCGATCGCGATTTCCGGCTTTGAAACCGTGAGTCACATCGATACCTTACTTGCGAGTGCTGACACCGTCCGCGAGGAATTGCGTAAAGTGTTTCACTGTCCGCTGATCTGGTGGATGAGTGATGCCATTTTGGTGAAGTTAATCCGCGTTGCCCCCAATATTCATTCCTGGTTTACGTCGGTTGAGTTTTTGAGTGAGCCGGACTGGCACGATCGAGGATCAAAGCTGCCGATCGGATCAGGATTTGGAGGATAGTAGAGAGCGTTGAATTGAGATCTGACTCTGTCGCGTCTGCCCATGAATTTACGCATCGGTAATGGTTACGATATTCACTGCCTGGGTCGCGATCGCCCGTTAATCCTGGGAGGCGTCAAGCTTGAGCATGAATTGGGCTTGCTGGGTCATAGCGACGCTGACGTTCTGACGCACGCCATCATGGATGCCCTGCTGGGGGCGTTGGCCCTGGGGGATATCGGTCACTACTTCCCGCCAACGGATGATCAATGGAAAGGAGCCGATAGTATTGTCCTGTTGCAACAGGTGAATCAGTTGATCCGCGATCGTGGTTGGCAGGTGGTCAATATTGATTCCGTCGTGGTGGCAGAACGTCCGAAGCTCAAGCCGCACATTAACGCCATGCGCGATCGGCTGGGATCTGCCCTCGAACTCGATCCGGCCTGCGTGGGCGTTAAGGCCACAACGAATGAAAAACTCGGCCCCGAGGGACGCGAGGAAGGGATTTCGGCCTATGCTGTGGCGTTGCTATCCCCGATCGTGACCGCATGATCTCGCACGATCGAACCCACGTCTGACCCACACGATCGGCATAAAAAATCCGACTTCTCGTATGTTTTCACATCCAGAAGTCGGACGGTTTGCAATTAAGCCAGAGGCTAAAAAGGGGATAAGACAAGAGCTAGAGGCTAGCCTTAACCGGTGACCTACGCCATCACAGAGGCCGGTAGCTTCGCGAAAATCATCCGTCCCGCTGAGGTTTGCAGCGCACTGGTGACAATCACCCGTAACTCGGTTCCCAGGGCTTCCGCTGCTTCCTCCACCACCACCATCGTGCCATCATCGAGATAGCCGACACCTTGGGATGCTTCCTTACCCAGCTTGACAATTTTGAGATCGATAATGTCACCCGGTACGTAGGATAAGCGCACCGCCTGGGCCAGGTCATTGACGTTGAGCACCGTCACCTTTTGCAGCGTCGCCACCTTACTCAGGTTGAAATCATTGGTCAGCAGCATCGCGTTGATTTCTGAGGCGAGGCGCACCAGCTTCGTGTCCACTTCGGTTAGATCGGCATAGTCAGCGGGGTGAATTTTAATCCGATCGGGGAAATCCTCCTGCATTTGATTGAGGATATCGAGACCGCGTCGCCCACGAATTCGCTTGCGATCGTTCGAGGAATCCGCCACCTGTTGCAGCTCATTGAGGACAAACTGCGGAATCAAAATTGGCCCTTCGAGAAAACCCGTTTCAATTAAACTGGCGATGCGTCCGTCAATAATGCAGCTTGTATCCACCAACTTAGCCCGCGTCGGTTGCAGCGTGCCTTCCGCCACCATCAACGATTCAATCCCATTGGGATTAATCAAGCGTAGGAACGCGCGTCCGTGGGTATCCGCGAGGGTAATGCCCAAAAAGGCAAACATCAAGCTTCCCATGATGGCAATCAGGGGCTTAATAAAGGAAAAATCTTTGGGAATGGGGACAAGAAAGAGCGGTGCCAGCATTAGGTTGACAACGAGCAGCCCCAACATCAAACCCACCGATCGCGTAATTAGCACCTCTAACGGCATCTGGCGAATATTTTGTTCGACACGCCGATAGCTAACCTGCATCGCAATCCCCACCGCACCACCCAGGAGTGCACCGAAACCGGAAATAACCCAGCGGAGCGCGTCCAGGTTGCTGACCTGTGCTAGGGCTGTATCGGGTAGGAAATCGCTGCTGTAAAAGCCGATTCCGGCTCCAGCAAAGATAAACGAAAGAACGATGAGGGCGTCGAGCATGACGGGTCCAGAGGTGGGGATAAAACAGGGGATGAAACACAGAAGGTTCGGCGATCGTCAGAACTAAAGCTGTACCGTCTCGCCAACTGCCGCTTAAATTTCATTATAGGCGGCAGCTTTCAGTGGGAAATTGTGAACTTCCCACCTTGACCAAAATAAGAAGGGGTCTCAAGCCCCGCCCTGACTTCGACCAGCTCAGCCCAAGTCCAGGGCGAATTGTGAAACATCATCAGAGAGTGTCAGCCCAACCCGCCCGTGAAAGCACGAAACCGCCACCGAATCTATCCCAACCCGCTCCAGCGCCGAATGCTGGCACGGACATTCGGTTGTGTGCGAGTCGTGTTCAACGATGCCCTGCAATTACGCCAGGAGGAATACAAAACCAACGGGAAAACCATCAGCAGTACCGAGCTACAAAAACAGCTCATCACCCAAGCAAAACACACCCCAGAACGGTGGTGGCTAGCCGAAGTCAGTAACATTGCTCTGCAACAGTCCATCCAAGATGCCTGTCTTGCCTTTAAAAACTTCTTTCAGAGTCTGAAAGGCAAACGGAAAGGACAGAAAGTCGGATTTCCACGATTCAAACGGAAGAGCAACGCCCAAGCCTTCCGGCTGACTCGTGGCGGGTTTTCAATACGCGACAACGGCAAGCTGTATCTAGCGAAGATTGGCGATGTCAAAGTGCGATGGTCGCGCGAACTGCCATCGGAACCATCGTCCGTAACCGTTATCCAAGACGCCGCTGGACGTTACTTTGTTAGCTTTGTCTGCGATGTGGAACCGATTCAGCATCCAGCCTCAAACGCGGGAGTCGGAATTGATCTAGGGATCGCGACCTTTGCCACCCTCAGCACGGGTGAGAAAGTTGCAAATCCGCGTATTCTGCAACGCCAACTCAAGCGGCTGCGACGTTTGCAGCAG
>RDYZ01000125.1 GCA_004293855.1 Oscillatoriales cyanobacterium
GAAAAATCGTGGGTTCCTCGCCAAGCCAGCCACAGGCAGCTTGTAACAAGAGGATTTCAGCCTCAATTTTCCGTGGTCTCTTGGCTCCAAGAAGGGCTGTTTTCCTTTCTCTGATAGATTTGTGAGAGATGTGTAAACACCGTAGCCCGCCCTGGGAGAGGGATTTAGGGTGAGGGTCTGCCGGGTATGCGTTTGCCCTGCGATCGGTCTGAATCCATACCGAACGACACCGTTACGAACGACCTCAGCAGGAACCACGTCCCCCCAACCCACCCTCGATCGCGCTGTCCCCATGCCCCGCACCTCCACCCTCACCTTCGATCGCGGCACGCTGATCCTACATCCACCGCCGCGCGGTCGAGCCTGGGTTGACTTTGCCACCTGGGACGATCGCATCGAAAAATTTCGCATCCGCGCGATCGACTATCGCCCCCTCGTCGAGGCTCTGCGCCAAACCGACACCCAGTTTGAGGACAACGCCTCCAGCTTCGACAAACTCGAACTTCGTCCTCAACTCTGCTTCGATCCCTACCCCCACCAAACCGAAGCCCTCACCGCCTGGAAACAGGCCGGACGGCGTGGCGTTATTGTCCTGCCCACCGCCGCCGGTAAAACCTATTTGGCCCATCTCTGCATTGCGGCCACCCCCCGCAGCACCCTGGTCGTCGTCCCCACCCTCGATCTGATGCACCAGTGGTATGCCAATCTTGAAATCGCTTTTCCCGGCACGGAAATCGGGTTGTTGGGTGGGGGCTCCCACGATCGCAGCCCGATTCTCGTGGCCACCTACGATAGTGCCGCCATTCATGCCGACACGATCGGCAACCGTTACGGCCTCGTTATTTTTGACGAATGCCACCACCTGCCCACGGATTTTTGTCGGGCGATCGCGGAATATTCCCTTGCCCCCTACCGCCTCGGTCTGACCGCCACTCCCGAACGTGCCGACGGACGCCACCAGGAACTTACCGAACTCATCGGCCCCGAACTCTACCGCAAATCTCCCGAAGATCTCGCCGGAAATGCCCTCGCCGAACACCGCATCGAGCGTATCGAAGTTTCACTGTCGGAGGAGGAGCGCGATCGCTACGATCGGTGCATCACCATCCGCAATGCCTTCCTACGCCAAAACAATATCTACTTTGGCTCGATCCAAGGCTGGCAGACCTTTGTGAAAGCGAGCGCCCGATCGGCAGATGGACGCCGTGCCATGAAAGCCCACCATGAAGCCAAAGCCACCGCCCTGGGAACCCACAGCAAACTCCGGGTTTTGACCGAACTGATCGAGCGACACCAGGGCGATCGTATCCTCGTCTTCACCAACGACAACGCCACCGTTTATCGCATCTCCCAAAGCTTTCTTGTCCCCGCCATCACCCACCAAACCCCCGTCAAAGAGCGCCACGACATTTTGACCCGCTTTAAAAGCGGTGAGTATACCGTTTTGGCCGCGTCCCACGTTTTAAACGAAGGCGTCGATGTCCCCGATGCCCGGATCGCGATTTTGCTCTCGGGCACGGGATCAACGCGGGAGTATATCCAACGGCTCGGGCGAGTGCTACGCAAAGGCAACACCAGCGGCAAGCAGGCGATTTTATACGAAGTGATCGCCGAAGGAACCACCGAGGAAGGCACAGCCCAACGGCGACGCCAAAAACCCGCCACGACCAACCCTGAACCGAGCCGCCAGCTTGAATTGGTCGCAGATTTTGACGGTCTTGACCATCCCACAGCCCCAAGCTCTGTCCCCAACCCCACCCCGATCTACGGCGCACTGCCACGTCAAACCCGACCCGATCCCCGATCGACCCCCCGTGCCGCCGAACCTTCCACGCCCTACGATCCAGATCCGTCGCCCAACCGCGAAGATCCCCGCGATGCGATCGATGTTGATGCCGAGTCGATCGATTCTGATCTTTCTCCGTAGTCTGAACCACTCAGACGCAACGTTTCGACAACGTTCATCCGATACTTTAACCAACCACTAAAATTTGGACTATTCCACAGCCTGGAGGCGACAAAACCGCAACATAAAACACTCGACAGTAGCAAAATCAGCCGATACAGTAATAACACTGAAGAATGTAGTAATGCATACAAAATCGTGGGGATTTGTCTTCAAAACAAACCCGAATTCCGGCTCCACATGAGCGATCCTCCACCCTTTGCGCGTATGATTACTTAGCTTTTTTCTTGAACCGTGTATCGGAAACCATTGTGTTCCTTATCCGCTAGACCACGGATTCCCGATCCAGATCTCCTTAACCGCAGTGCAGCCCCGTCCGGCTGTACGACGGTGTCACCATCTACCAGACGCACGCTCATGAACACTGAAAGAACCACCGCTTCACCGAGCATTCCACCCACCACTCCACCGATCGCCGAAGATATTTATTGCAACGTGATGGAGGCATTGGTCGCCGAGCATGTCGATCGTCGCCTCCAAGCTTTACCCCCCAACAAGGCCCGTTATGTGAAGCGGGTGCAGATCATTACCTACGCACTGAATCGCTTACCGGCGCTCTACGCTGCGAGTGCGGAGGGCGTTGAACGTCAGCGCAAACGTGCCCGTCAAGAATTAGCCCAGGAAATTGAGCGATCGGTGAATCATGCGCTGGCGGCGGTTCAGCGGGACCCGCTGAAACGATCGACGCCGTTAGTCGAGGAGCAAAATGAATCGCTCGTGGAAGCAGAAGCCGCCTTGAGTAAAATTCGCCAAGTGTTTAAGCGGGATGACTTAAGCTGGACGGCAGTTGCGAACTGGGTCGTCAAGATGGTCAATCGTCCTCAAACTCCGAACCAAAATCAGGGCGGATCACCGGCTCAGGAGATCGCGGTATCGAATCGTAATGCTGTGCTGCGTCGTATGCATGTTCAGGCTCAGAAGAATGGGGGCAATACGCTGGTTCCAGGCATGGACGATACTCCGCCGATTTCAGCGTGGGAAGTTAATAACCTCTACTAATTGAACGTGAGTCCGGGTTCAGGATTCCTGCACCTGGACTCACGCAGGTTTACGTCACGCACCCCATTAACGAATCTAATCGTAAACTCGCCCGCGCCATTGGGTGGGGCGAGTGGTGGCGGACAATAAAATGCGGCAAAAGGCGAGAACATCGGTGAGGGGTGAGAGCCAAAACAGCCACGCCCAGCGACTGCCAGACCGATCGTAGGACGGCGCGATCGCCAAGCTCATCAAGCAGCGCACCAGTACTAACAGAGCATTGACGTAAAACCAGGCTTGGGACACGGGCCCGATCGTTTCCCACCCATCAAACACACAGGGCAGCATCGACACCGTTACAAACAGCGGTAAGCCCTGCACTGAGAATAAAAACCAGAGATCGCTCCAGGTTTGCCCCGGTGTGGCCGCGTCCTTGAGATCCAGCGATCGCCCCCATTCGTTCCACGTTTCGATCGCCCCTTCATACATCCGCACCTTAATCAGCTTCGCACCATCCCAAAACGCGACCTTGAACCCCGACGCCGCAATCTGCCGCGCCAGTGTCACGTCATCGCAAAAGGAACCCTGGGCAGCGGTATAACCATCGATCGCCTCTAGCACCGATCGGCGACAGAGGAAACATTGTCCGTTTGCCATGACTCGGCTCGGATCATCACTGCCGATCCCTGTCGGTCCGAAGCGATAAACCAGCGTCATCAACAGCGACGGTTGCAGGAGCATTTCGCCGGGATCGCGCAGAATAAATTGGGGCGAAAACGTTACCAGGTCGAGCCCTTCCGCCTCTGCTGCTCGCACGGCGCTCGCGATTAAACCGGGCTGGGGCTGGGTGTCGGCATCGAGCCCGAGAAACCAGGTACTGTTCGGATTCATCGCGTGGTAGCCGGTATGTAACGCCCAGGGACGACCAACCCAACCCGTCGGCAAGGGATCATCCTCGATCGTCCGAAAGCGTGGGTCACGCTCCATCATCTGTTCAACCAAGCTGACCGTGCCATCCGTTGACCGACTATCGACTACGATCACCTCGCGTAGCTCATAGCTTTGGCGCGTCAGACCATCCAGGCAGGGCTGAAGGCGATCGGCTTCATTAAGGGTGGGCACAACAACACTGACCGAGGCCAATTGCTCAAGGCTGGCAATCTGCGGCTCAAGGGGCGGTTTTCGTCCAGGGCCACGCATCAGCCGGGAGAACAAAATGGCGATCGCAGGGAATTGGATCAGCAAAAAGACAAACGCAACGATAAAAATCATCGGGGCAGCAGTAACGCAGGGGAATCGGTGGAGTGGATCGCCGTGAACACGATCGCCAATCTAGGGTATCGTTCCACGTCCGATCTGGTGTAATGCCTCACCCGGAAAGTCGATCCCCAACCCACACGACGATTAGCTTGATCGGATGCTTTGAATCACACCAGGCCATCCCCATAGGCTCGTTTTAGGGTCATTTCAGGTCGATCTCAGGCCGATCGTAACCCCAGCACACCCCATCACTACAGCGTTAACGTCAATCCCTCGCGTGCTAAAACACTATTGGCATGGGCGGCCTGAACCTGGGGCACAAGCTCATCCAGAAAATCATCACTGTGGTTCGGATCGTGGTGAAACACCACCAGCGTCTTCACATTCGCCGCCTTCACCAACTTAACGCCTTCCTGCCAGGTGGAATGACCCCAGCCAATCTTCGGCGCTTTCGGGTTGTGGTATTCCTCATCGGTATACATGGCGTCATAAATCAGCATGTCGGCATCTTTCGCCAGTTTTAAAACATGCTCGTCGATACAGTCGGGCAAGTGCTCTGTATCGGTACAGTAAAAGATTGATTTACCATTCCAGGTGATCCGGTAGCCCATCGCCGTATTGGGATGATTGAGGGGGCCCGTCTCGATCTTGATATCATCAAGCTCAAACGTGGTGCCGCATTTGACATCGACAAACTCGATCGTGTCGGTCAAATTATCAAGCGGGATCGGTGAGTTGGGATGCAGCACCCGCTCGATGAAATGTTTCCGCAGTGAATCACCATTTTCGGGCACAGAGCCATAGATTTTAAGCTGATGGCCGGGGGTGAATGCGGGTGCGAAAAATGGAAAGCCTTGGATGTGATCCCAGTGGTAATGGGTAAAGAACATATACAGTTCGTCGGGCAGATCCTGCATTAGATCTTTGCTCAACTCTTGCAGTCCCGTACCGCCATCGAAAATTAACCGACGACCACCAATGATCATCTCCACACAGGAGGTATTGCCTCCGTACCTAACGGTGGTTTTTCCGGGAGTGGGAATGCTACCGCGAACGCCCCAAAACTTAACCGCGAATTCCGATGAAGTGGCTGATTGCATACAACTACGGTTCGGTAATGGGCTGACACCACGAATCGTTCAATAACGTTAGTTCCATCTGCCGATCGTCGATTCCGGAAACCCGAAACACGAGGCAGGGGTAATCATGATCGTAGCTCGATTTTGCCGCACTGACCGCGCTGGCGCAGTAGGTGGTCGCAAAGGACGAGGGCGACCATGGCTTCAACCATGGGAACGGCTCGGGGTAAAACACAGGGATCGTGACGACCACGGGCTGCTAGGACAACTGCGTCTTTCGATCGGGTGACTGTGTTTTGCTCTTTTCGGATTGTAGCAGTCGGTTTAAAAGCTGCCCGTAAAATGATCGGTTCGCCGTTGGAAATTCCACCTTGCACGCCGCCCGATCGATTGGTGCGCGTGCGGATCGCGCCGGTTTCGTCGGTATAAAATTCGTCGTTGTGTTCGCTGCCTTTGAGCAACGTGCCAGCGAAACCGGAACCAAACTCAAAACCTTTGGTGGCGGGCAGGGACATCACCGCTTTAGCGAGGTCAGCTTCGAGTTTGTCGAAGACCGGCATTCCGAGGCCGCGCGGAACGTTGCGAGCAACGCATTCGACGACACCGCCGATCGAGTCGCCTTCACGCCCAACGGCTTCGATCATGTCGATCATCGTTTGAGCCATGGCCGGGTCGGGGCAGCGCACGATGTTGCTTTCCACCTGCTCGATCGTCACGCTGTCGGGATCGATTTGGGCTTCGAGCTGCTGAATGCGTTTCACGTAGCCCACGATTTCAACGCCTGCAATGTCACGCAAAATCTTCTTGGCGATCGCCCCAGCGGCAACGCGGCCAATGGTTTCACGGGCTGAGGATCGACCCCCACCTTGGTAGTTGCGGATGCCATATTTCGCGTCGTAGGTGGCATCGGCGTGGGAGGGGCGATAGGCCGTCGCCATTTCGCTGTAATCCTGCGATCGGGCGTCTTTGTTACGCACGAGAATCGCGATCGGGGTGCCGGTTGTTTTGCCTTCAAAGAGCCCGGAAAGGATTTCGCAGGTGTCAGACTCTTTGCGCGGTGTCGTGATTTTGCTCTGTCCGGGACGGCGGCGATCGAGTTCGTACTGGATTTCTTCAGCGGAAATTTCGATTTGGGGTGGGCAGCCGTCGATCGTCACGCCGACTCCGCCTCCGTGGGATTCTCCGAAGGTGGTGATTCGGAATAAATGTCCGAAGGTGTTGCCCATAGTTTCAGCGTCGCTCGATCGCAAATTACAGTGCGATCTTGAAAAATGTTCAGTGGTTTACTGTAGCAAAGTTTGGGGTATGGTGCGGTGGCTTCATCTCGGGTCGCCAGTTTGGTTTGGCCGGTGGGATCGATTTACAAATTCGGCAACGTGTGACGATCGCCATAAAGCCGCATCACCAGTTCAAGCAGATCGCCCTTGGCGCGATCGCCTGCCTGAAGGCGATCGATCAAATCCTGCGGTTTCAGCCAGTACGCCTCACAAAAATCCTCACGATTCCAGGGTGGTGTGTGATTGATCCGAAACTCATACACCGCCATAAAGGACGACAGTGGCGCGTCATAGGGCGAAAGTCGTGCCACTTCGCGCCCATCGAGCTGATCAAAATCTAAGCCCGTTTCTTCCTCAAGTTCACGTCGCATTGCCAGTTCGTAGGATTCGCCGCGCAGCACATAACCGCCACAGCTCATGTCAAGCGCGAGGGGAAAGCGGGCTTTGCGGGCGGTGCGTCGAGGCGTCCAGATTTGGCCGCGATCGTTAACCAAAAAAGCGTTCACTGTGCGGCAAGGCTGCGGGCGGGTGTCCGGTAGCTCCGATCGCCAACACCAGCCGACGACATGATCATCACGATCGACCAGATCGATCGGTTCATCATGACGTGAGTTCGACGGGCTAGAGAAGAGAGTGTGAGAGAGCAAGAGCCTCAATATCAGACTTCTGAAGATTGAGAGAAGGCTTTTTCTCAGCGAAGG
>RDYZ01000126.1 GCA_004293855.1 Oscillatoriales cyanobacterium
CCACCACCATGCAACTCCTCACCACCACCCCAACCACTCGCGTGTCCTCCCATGTGGCGCCCTGGCTGGCTCCACTCCTGTATCCTCTCGCGAACCGGATCGTACTGCCCAGCTTTTTTAACCGCATCGAGGTCAACGGTCAGGAAAATCTGCCTAAAAATGACTGTCCGGTGATCCTCGCACCGACCCATCGATCGCGCTGGGACCCGCTGATCATCGCCCATGCCGCTGGGTATCCCGTGACCGGTCGTCACCTGCATTTTATGGCCTCTGCCAATGAAACCTCGCGCGGTGTACAGGGCTGGCTCATCCGTAAACTGGGAGCATTTCCGATCGATCCCAAACAGCCCGGTGTTGGCAGCCTGCGTCACGGTTTAGAACTGCTACAAACGCGCCAAGTGTTAACGATTTTCCCCGAAGGTGATCTCTATCCCGGCCCGGAAGCGCATCCCCTCAAGCTGGGTCTGGCACGGCTCGCACTTCAGGCCGAAACCAGCCAAGCCCGGATGAATGTCCGCATTGTTCCGATCGGGGTGTCCTACCGTGGTCCGCTCACGCCGAAGCAGCGCCCGACCTGGGGGTGTGATGTTCAGGTGAATATTGGTGAGCCGATTTTGGTGCGGCAATATCTCACGGGTTCAATGCGTCGCGATTCCTACCGGTTGACGGTGAATTTACAGCAGGAATTGGATCGGTTAAATGGCTGTGCGATCGTGCCGTCTTTCGCCCTCAGTGCGTAATGTGCGTCATGGGGGGGATCGCGATCGGGAATTCGGGCTTAGTTTGGGCTTGGGTTGGGAGGGGGAGTGCTGCTCGGGTTCGGTGTCGTCTCGGGGAGGGGCTCCGGTGACAGACCCTCGGGATCGATCGCCAAGATCCGATCGCGATAGAGTTGAGCTTGGTCGTAATTGTCGAGCTTGATGTATTGCTCGCCCAGTTGCCACAGTGCGGCGATATGGTTGGGGTCATTGTGGATGACGCGCTGCAATTCCGCGATCGATGCCACCGGCTGATCGATCTGAGCCAGGGCCAAGGCGAGATGATAGCGAGCGTCGAGGTGGTTGGGGTCAAGATCGAGACAGGTGCGATAGGCCGCGATCGCCGCTTCAAAATCACCCGCACTGGCCTGAGCACAACCACGCTCGAACTGAATCGTGGGCAACTGGTCGATATCCTCCGCTTGCAGGGTCACCACGTCAGCCATCGCCGCATCGGGCAGCACGTACGATCGACCCAACACCGAACGATCGTCAGTCAATACCTCAGGAAAGGTCATTCCCGGTAACACCAACACCGCGAAAATCTCTTGCACGGCCATCTCAAAGCGCAACAACGCCACCACCTGTCCCGTCAGGATATCCACCACCCAAACCCCACAAAAGCGCTCCGCCTGTTTAGCAATTTCAATCCCGCTAAAAATCGCACTTTCGCGCACCTGGGACAGGCCAATAAAGGCCAAATTACCGTAAAAATCGAGGCCGCGCGTAAAGCCCGGTAAACAAGCCACATCGGTTAATTGTCCCGTCTTGAGATCCACCGTGGAAAGTGAACCGCGTCCAGATTCCAAGACCCAAAGCCGATCGCGATACCACCGGGGCGAATGAGGCATCGACAGCCGATCGGCAATCGGCTCATTGTTGGTGATGTCCATCAACAGGCCACCACTGGCCTTATGTTTGCGCCAACCGGCGGGCGTGTCGGTTTGACCGAGGGCTGTGACGTAGCGGGGCTGACCATCCCGCAGAGCGAGGCCATTGAGGTGACACCGATCGCTCAGGTCGTAGCCACTAATAAAAGGCGGACGCCACCGGGGGACAAAACTATGGGTGGTGTCCAGGGTACACAGGCAGGAAAAGCGAGTGTTGATAAACCAGAGCTCAGATTCTGGGGTGGGACTTTGAGGAGGATTGGGGCTTGGGGACGTGGTGGGATGGGTGGCAGACCGATCGCACACCGGGTCCGCATAGGCCATCTCGTGAATATCAATATCACCGGTGTAGTGGAGGCGACGGGGCAAAAAACAGGCGTCGTGTTGTCGTTCCGGATGGCTGGCCGGTGCTGCCAATTGGCGAGTCACGGCGGGGACGTTACGCAATTCCCAGATCTGCTGACCCGTACCGATCGCCAGTTTTCCCGCCTGGGTCGCCATGCCCATGGGTCGTTCAAACGGGCGAAAGTGGGTGTTAAGCTGACCGCGATCGGCACGCGCCAGAATCAGCTTATCGGCTTGATAGGTGGAAATTGCCAGGGAGATGCCGCACTGTTCGAGCACCGCTGGAAAGGTGGTGCTGTGCAGGCTACGTAGGGGATTTGGCGGGGTGGAGTCGGAAACAGGGGTCATAAAACTTGCAGGGTAGGGCACGATCGCAGGGGAAGCCTCGGGTTGGGTCAATCCTGGTGGGAATTGAAATACCGGAGCCACATCGCCTCAAACGCAGCTTCGAGATCGCGCGTCAGGCCGCGCCCATCCCACAGGGGCGAGGTCTGCCGCGATCGCCGCAACTGCCACGCCACCTGTTGCCGCAGGGCGAGATCCTGACCAAATCGGACGCCCCACTCGACATACTCGCGATCGCTCCAGGCAATCCCCGCCGCCACACCGACCTGCTGCAACATGGCAAAACTATTGCGTCCGGAGAACTGCTGACCCGCCCGTGTGACGAGGGGAATGCCTGCCCACAGGGTTTCGAGGGTTGTCGTCGCGCCGTTGTAGGGATAGGTATCGAGTACCACATCGGCGATCGTCAAATTTGCCCGATGTTCGGCTTCATGTTTGACCTGACCGAGAAAATGCAGTCGATCCCGATCCACACCAGACGCATCGGCGATCGCTTCAAACGCCGATCGTACCGCTGACCCGTCCGCGATCCCTTTGATCAGGAGTTGCGAGCCGGGGACCTGCCGAACAATTTCGAGCTGGAGGCGCATCAGATCGGGGTTCCGTTTGGGGCCGGTTTGATTGCTGAAATAGACGATCGCCTCGGGATCGATGCCCAGATCGCGGCGGTGGAGGGTTGGCACGGCTTGCTCGAAGCCATCGATCGCAATATAGCTGTGGGGCAAACGCCAAATCGTCTCGGTATAGTAGTCCTGGGCTGCGTCCGGCAGGGTGAGATGGTCGGCCAGATAGTAGTCGATCGTCGGTAAACCACTGGCATCGAAACCCAACCAGGAGCATTGAATGGGGGCGGGTTTGAGCGCCATGACGTTGCAGCCAATATCCACCGTTAAACTGTCGAGATCGAGCAAAATATCGATCGCATCCTCAACGATCTGGTCAGCAATTTGGGCGCTGTCAATCCCGCTGAAGCGCACGTGATCGGCGCGATCGATGTACCATTGCTGCACCGGATCGCCGCTCAACACCTCGCTATTGATCAGATACACAAAAATCTCGAAGCGATCGCGATCGTGGTACAGGAACGGCCAACGAGCCAGCCAGCCGACCGAGTGCGATCGCAGGGAATCAGACAGATAGCCGAGGCGGATCTTAGCGGGGTGATCGGTCGTGTTGGCGCGTCGGGCGTGATGAGCCTGACGGTAACGTTCCAGGCGATCGCGGTGATGCTGGGCGATCGTGGCGTGGGCGATGGCTGCGGCTTGATTGACCAGCGGGCGATCGAGATCCGGGCGATCGCGCAGGTATCCTAGGCAAAACGTGGAGGTTAAGAGCCGTAGCGCCTGGGTTTCGTTGAGGTGCTGGGGATTGTCCGCAATTACCGCCGTTAGACGATCGCGGTATAGGTCAGCCACGCGCTGAGCCTCCGACCAATGTCCACCGGTACTTAACAGCGAGAGGAGCCGTAGCGTGGTCGCAAACACACGGTCTGCCGGGGTGGGGGCCATCTGTTCGCACCGTTCCGCCTGGGCGATCGCCTGGGTGAAATCCCGCTGCTGGCGATAAAACATCACGGTATGGCACAACACTTGGAAATCCTCCGGCACCAACTCTAGGGCGACCTGGGCCAGTGCCAGTCCCTGAGCGGAGCATTGTTGCTTCACCCCGACGGATAGGGCCGCATGGGCCAGTTGGGGATAAAGCTGCTGCCGCTCCGGATCGGTCATATCTGCCCGTCGAAAGGTGGCCCGGACGATCGCAGGTAAGGCCACATCGGTGCGGCACAGTTCCAACAGCCGCACGCACACCGTCAACCATCGATCGCGATTTACCTCGGGATTCGCCGCGATCGTCGTGGCAACATTCCACTCGGTCAAATCCTCCGGGTTGAGTTGATCCGTTGCCAGGGCGAGGTCGATTAATTCGATCGTATTGGCCGCAAACTCCGGCGCGATTTCGTAGGCGTGACGCCGTAACACCCAGGCCAAATTCAGCCGATCGCCCTGGCGACAGCGATCGGCCTCGCGGGTCAAGGTCGTCAGCAACTCCCCCGTCCAGGCCGTTTCCTCCTCCCCAGCGGCTAAAAGCACCGAAAACCACAGAGCTTGCGCCTCCTCTTCCCGTTCCGCCAAAATTAACGCCACCCCCAATTCCCAATAGGCGGCGCGAGCCTCCGGGTCACGCTCGATCGCCGCTTCATAGGCCACGATCGCCTGATCCAACGCCTCATTCTGCAAGGCATCCCGCGCCCACTCCATCAGGTCTGCAAAGCCGCTGGGTAGGGGCAATATCGGTGCTTGGGTTGGAGAATTGAAGGAAGACATAGATCCGGAACAACAGCGATCGGTGCGATCTAGTGTCGCATTTGCCTGATCCTCTGGCGAAGACCTTGGATATCTTGGGAAATCCCGCATCAGTTGATCCAACCCCCCTAGAGTCCTGGGGTTTATCCCGAGGAGGCTCCGGACGGGTCGAGGCAGAGCGGTCGGTCTGACCTCCTAGTCAGGAACACCTCACGCCTTTAGGCTGGGGAGGATGCCAAAATAGTGGCAATGGGTTCATTGTGCTGGTGATTGATTCATTCTGTCTTCAATTCCGGCTTCATTTTCGCAACATCGGTTAAGCCCTATCGCTCATGCAATTTAGCGTTGTCATCACCACCCACAACCGCCGATCGTTACTGGAGCGGGCCATTCGTTCGGCTCTCAATCAATCCCTTGCCGCTGAGACGATCGTCATCGATGATGCTTCGTCTGACGATACCTATGAGTACGTCACCGCCCTCCAAGCCCAGTTAGCCGAGGCCGGTGACACTCGTCTGGTCTACCACCGTAACCCGAAAAATCTCGGCCATTCCCAGAGTGTCAATCTGGGCGTGGCCTTAGCCCAGGGCGAATGGGTGAAATTTTTGGATGATGATGATTATCTCGCCCCCAGTTGTGTGAGAAGCATGTCCGAGGCGATCGCCCAACATCCCAAGGCGGTGATCTGCTCCTGTCAGGCGGCGCAGGTGGACGCCCAGGAATGCGAAATTGAACGCACGAAATTAACCGGACCCGGCAAGGCGTTTTACATCCCCCAGGAGGATATCCACTACGGCATGTTGCTTGAAGTTGTGCCGTTTGGGACACCGGTGCAGGTGGCGGCCAAGCGATCGGCATTTCTCGATTCCGGTGGTTGGAATTCGGAGTTTGATGGCAATTGCGACGATATTGATTCCTGGATTCGGATTGCTCAGTTTGGGGATGCGGTGTTTCTGAATCAATGCCTGGTGTTTCGGACGGTGTGGGAGGGGTCGCATAACCAGACGTTTTCGATCGCCCGACGTTTGCAAACCAATGTACTGATGAAACGGAAGATTTACCTCCTGGTGCATCAGAAATACCGACCCTACTTACCCAAGCTTGCCGATGTGGATCGCTATCTCCACCTCCATTGGGGATTGGTCGCGATTAACGCGGGACATCCTTGGGTTGGGCTGCGGACGATCGTTTCTGCCTGTACGTCGCGTACGGCTTGGTCGCTCCTGCTTCGATCGCTCCTCTTCCGCCAAAATCCCTGGCTGGTGAACAAAACTCACGTCACCACCACCGTTGATCCCCAGTGGGTGGAACAGGATAGCAAGGCAAAAATTCGCGATCTATCGGATTTCTCCGCCTTGTTCACCACCAGGGCCACGCCTGCGACGCAGCACCCCCATCCGATCCATCCCCCCTCATCCGCTGGAGCCAAACCGCCTCAAGAGTTGGTGCAGGCTCACGATCGTCCTCCCGAACCTTTAACCGATCGCCCTGATATGCGATTTCGCGATCTGCGGAATCGCATCCGCTGGCGCAGCCTGCCGCGTGCTCTCCTATCCGGCAACCGACGCTTGGTGCTGCACTTGCTGAAATCGATCGTGACGGAATACGGCCAGCGTGGTTTAGCGTTGCTCTATCCCGCCACACCTCCGGTCACCAAAATCCCGATCGCCTCCAGTTCGCACCACCATTCCAGCATCACCATTAGCCTCCTGAAACGTATCCGTCGTCGGGAACGGGACGTGGATCACCTAGACCAACTGCCCACCCTGCGACGCTACCTACGCCTACGCTGGGCGATCGCGGCGTTAAAACAGGGCTATTGGCTGGCGGGCCTACAGACCGCATTTCCCGTTGTCTTTTCAATCCGTGCCTGGAAATATTGGCTCCATTTAATCCGCGAACAGCAATTGAAGGATCAAGCGCAGACCATTCATCACCTGTTTTTACAGGTGCATCGACCGCTATCGCTACCCTCCGAATCCTCTAGCCCCTCTAGCCCCTCTAACCCCTCCGATCTCTCCAAACTCTCCAAACCCACGACCGATCCGCACAACGACACCTGAGGGGTTCAAGCTTCCAGGTTTAAGGTAAAGCCCGCAGAATTTTGCGTGTTGCCTGGTTCGTGTGGAACCCCGTTATCATCGCAGGGAGCATCAGCGGGAAAACTGTATCTGTGCCGGGTCGATCGCAATCATCAACCGATCGCCATAGCCAATCCCGGCAAGCTGTGGGGCGAGAACTTCTAAAATGTCGGGTGCTTGGAAATGTTCGGGCTTTGTTTCGGGATGGGGGTAATACACCAAACCCATCACGGTTCGATCGTTAACACTAAGCTGACAATCGAAAAAGGAAAAATCCTCTGGCGGTGAAATCGCAGACCAGCGCACGCCACGCAGTGTGCATTTGGGTTGGCCAATGGTGTAGCGATAAGGAGCGATCGAAAGATTCAGCGTGCCCAGATAAAACGCGGTAAGGTCGATCCCTTGTGCGGCAAAATGGGGAGCCTGTAAGGCAAGGGTTCCATCGGGGAACCGGGAATCGTTGGCCAAGCCAGAGGCGACACGATGCCCTTGGACGATCGTTGCTGGGATGCGATCGTGGACCTCCGATTGAGGCTG
>RDYZ01000127.1 GCA_004293855.1 Oscillatoriales cyanobacterium
ATGAGTTTGACCGTATCCCTCATCTGGTTGCCGGGTTTGAAGATCTCAATGGCGACAAACTCTCACCCCGGATTCCCACCCGACAGTTGGGGGCGATCGATGTTGTCCTCGATCCAGACGGCAAGTTACGCCGCAATCTGCTGTCTATTCGGACCCAAGATCGCCTGCCACAGGCCAGTTTTGCCCTGCGTTTAAGCCTGCTATACCTGCGTCATGAGGCGATCGATCCCCATTCCCTCGATTCTGAACGCGGCTGGTTTCAGTTCGGGGCGACTCGACTCCGTCCCCTCCCCGCTTCGGGGGGTGGCTATGTCAGAGCGTTGCAACAGGGGTACAACATTCCACTGATCTATCAGCATCCGTTACGACAATTTCCCCGTGCAACGCTATCGCAGGTCCTCAACGATCGCATGGATGCCAATCTCTTTCGCGATCGGGTCGTCATTATTGGCACCGCCGCACCACGCTTTAGCTACGCGTTTGAGACGCCCCTAACGGATACCGCCAGCAATACCACCGATCCACGGCATACCCTGCCCGACCTTTGGGTTCAAGCCCAGGCCACCCAGCAATTATTAACCATTGCCCTAGAGGGCAAGGGGATGATGAGTTCGGTTCCAGACGGGCTGGAAGCGATCGGGGTTATCCTCTGGGCCGGGGTCGGTACGATCGTCAATGCGAAGATCTATCGCTACTGGAAACAACGCCACGACCACCATCAAATGTGGCGCATTATTTTGGTCTCGACGATCGGCGTTACCGTGGCGGGGTCTTTGATAACACTGGGGGTGGGGTGGGGACTCATGGCGATCGGGCTGTGGTTGCCAGTGGCGGGAATGGTGGGTGGACTATCTGCGGGGGCCGTGGGCTTTAGTGTGCTCAAAGCGCGTCAAATTCATGAACAGCAAACGGATTTGGCGGTCATTCTCGATACAACCCTGCAACATGCGGAACTGATTGAAGGTCAATTGGTCAACGATCGCGACCAATACCACACCGAAAGCACCTTGAAATCTCAGCAAATTCTCGATGCCATGCCCGTCGGTGTGACGCTGTTTAATGCACGGGGAATGCTGGAGTATGCCAACGATCGAGCCCGATCGCTCCTCGGTGAACAGATCCTTTCCCAGCCGTTGACCGTGGGGGACTTTACCACCGTGTGTCAGGTGTACGATCCCAAAACCAATCAGCCTTGTAGCGCTGAACGCCTCCCGGTAACCCTCGCCTTGAATGGCAAGGCCAGCTACGTGCAGAACCTAGAAATTCGCAGCACATCCATGCCGTCTCTAGAGGCCGGAACACCGAAGCGGGACATCGCACCCGGGTTAGAACCGATCGAGTCGTCGGCCTCCCCGCCCTTTTCCCCGTCCCCGGCTGCACCGACCTATCGCATTCCGATCGAAGGCTGGGGACAGCCCATCTACAACCTACAGGGTTCGATTCAGCACGCCATCTTTGTTTTTCAAGACACCATCCGCCAAGAAGAAGCCTGGAATGAACGGTTACGCCTCACCGCCGATCTAGAAGCCAAAAATCAGGAACTGCAAGAAGCCGATCGCCTCAAGGATGAGTTTCTCAAACGTACGACCCACGAACTCCGTACACCCCTCAACGGCATTATCGGGTCACTGCAAATTGTGCTCGATGATTTGTGTGACGATCGCTTTGAAGAACGCGAACTGCTCGATCAAGCGCACCAATCAGCCCTACACCTGTTTGAGATCGTGAACGATATTCTCGATTTCAGCCGCATTAAATCCGGTCATGTCGTGCTCGATCTGCGTAGTGTTGACCTACACGCTTGCCTCACCCAGTCGCTTTACCTTCAGCTTTCTAACCTACGCCAGAAAAAACTAAAGCTGATCAAGAAATACACCGATGACAGCATTACGGTCTTGGCAGATCCCATTCGCCTGAAGCAAGTGTTAATCAACACGATCGGTAATGCTGTGAAATTCACCGACCAGGGCAGCATTAGCATCCAGACCTCGATCGAAATCCGTCCCCAGCCCTCCGGTGAGCCCCAAGCCTACGGCATTGTTGAGATTCTAGATACCGGCATCGGCGTTGACCCACAGATTCAGCCCAAACTGTTTGAAGCGTTTGTGATGGCGGATGGTTCGAGTACTCGTCGTTACGGTGGGAGTGGCTTGGGGTTAACAATTTGCCGTCATTTGCTGGCCTTGATGAATGGCACGATCGAACTCAACAGCGACGGACGCGACTGCGGTACGGTCGTGCGTCTCTCCATTCCTCTCGCTCCAGAGGATAGCCCCGCCGATCCTCTGGTCGTTTAACCCACCGTTGAGCGCCTCCCGCCCCTCGATCGGACGTTTCGGTCGGTTCCTCAGACCCAGATGGATACCGAATCCGAAAAACCTGTGCCAAGATTGAACCGAGGTTTCTGATCGGAATTCGCGATCGGTTCAGATCCGTTTACAATGCCAATCTGCTGCCGTCATGTCTGGGTTTTGCTTGACTCGCATCAGCGGCCTCAGCGGGGGATAAACGGTTGTAGCCTGCCATCAAACACCGTTCGTCATCCCCAAGCTTGCGCCACAACGGTCATTAACCGCTCCCGCGATCGTGACCCCTTCGACGATTTTGCCTAAGATCGCTAAGATCGCCACACCCGACCGTTGCGTGACCATCGTTCGCCCTATCTACCCTACGATTATCTCGTTCCTCGTTTTACGATGACCCATCCATCCCCTTTCAGAGTGCCTGCACCTTGCATCATCAACGTGGGTACGATCGTCCACAAACACGATATGCTGCGCCTGCTATCGCGCTTGAACCATGTGTCCTATACACATGTTTGCCACGGAGAAAACCGATCACAGGGGGTTGCGGCCCTGGTCGAAGTCATCAACGATCCTCAGCAAGCCACACTACTCGCGGATCATCTACTGCATTTAAACCTGAGTAGTTTCGACTATCTGGAACTGCGTCAGGGTGATGCGAATCAAACTCAGTTTGTCCTGGTTCGTGGTGATGAGGAATTATGCCTCGAATCCATCGAACCGCCCCTCGAGGATGGCATCGCGGCCCTCGATCACCATCAAACATTCGGCGATAGTTCCCTCGAATTTGCGTTAGCTCATATCATTGCGGCCAAGCTAGACGCCCATCTTGACGGCAATAGCGACATTGACGATACCACCTGGTAAATGTTTCGGATTGGTTGCGGGCTCGTTGCGAGCTAGTTTCGAGCTAGTTTTGGGCTAGTTTTAGACCCGTTTCGAGAGACCCCCCAGACGGCGATCGGCTCGGGGGGTGGTGTGGTCGTCAATCCTCTTGTGCTCTGTTCTTCGCTTCAATCTTGCCCATGCGATCGCCTGTATCTCTGCTGCTTTGGCTAGCCACGATCGGCTATATCGCCGTGCTGTTACTCGCCCCTCCGGATCTGCTGCCCGGCGAACCGGTGTGGGCGATTCGATCGGAAACGATCGACGAAGTGCTGGGCGAATCGCTCAATTTTTTCTTTGTGTTGCCGTTGCTCAATGCGATCGGGATACACGTCATCGAAGCCGCAACACTTCATCCAGCATCGGAAGCTTTTTTTAATTTTGCAGAAGCCTGGATTTTGATGTTTTTGCCGCTGCTGTGGGCCGATGCAAAAGGCGATCGCCTACCACGGACGCTGATCTGGGGTGGGGCGATGTTTTTGACGAATATTTTCCTCATGCCTTACATGGCGTTGCGGTTGCGTGCTGACACGGCGGTTACTTCCCCAGCGGTAGACCCGACCCAAGCTCCACCCCAAGCTCCAACCCATTCAGCCACACCGACCAAAGGCCCGATCGCCCAGGTTTTTGGCTGGGTGGGGATTGTGGTTGGTTCGATCGCGGTGTCGTGGGTCGCGTTTGCCCGTCCGGAGTTTGGATCGCTGGCCGATCGGGGTGCATTTTGGCTCTATCAGTTAACGCACGATCGGGTAACACTGGCGTTTGGCTGCGATCTGGTGCTGTTTTGGGTGTTTCAAATTTGGCTGATTGGTGACATTGAACCGCCCGCAAGTCCAACCCGTGGCTTACGATTCATCCCGTTTTGGGGCTTGGCCTTTTGGCTAGTCCTGTGATGCCTAATCCTGTGATGCAAACCGCGTTTCGACTCCGCTCAACGCTCTCAGGGTGTTTTGAAACCCCTTGAATTGACAATATTCCTCCGGAGCATCACCGGTGCGATCGAGTCGTGGTTGGTACAATCGAGATACTTGCGATCGCACAGCTACGATCGTTAGATTCCAGTGACGGGCCCCGTACCGATCTGCGATCGGACAGTCCACGAACTCTACACGACCTAGGTCTAGGCAGCGATTAGACTATGAGCACGATTCTGATTGTGGAAGATAGCCACCCACAACGTGAAATGATGGCGAGCCTTTTGAAAAAAAAAGGAATGACTGTCGTGCAAGCAAAAGGCGGTGAGGAGGCATTGGAATATCTCAAGTCGTCCGTGCCAGACCTGGTGATTCTCGATATCGTGATGCCAAACCCCAATGGTTATGACGTTTGCCGTAAACTCAAGGCGAACCCCAGTACCAGCGCGGTTCCGGTCATCATGTGTTCCTGTAAAAGTGAGGAATTCGATCGCTACTGGGGAATGAAAGTGGGCGCAGACGCCTACATCGCCAAGCCATTTCACCCGGATGAACTGGTGGATACGGTTCAGCAATTATTAGTTTAGCGATCGACTTAGCGGCGGCTCTATCACGCCTGCGAACGTTGCGGGTGAGTCAGGATCGAAATTCATCCGGTCTTAAGCGAGTGTGCGGCCAGACGATCGCCTGAAACCCTAGCCACTGATCGCGTAGTAGCGCTGAATCAAGGTGGTCACAGTCGAAACTCCCGACAGGATCGCCAAACCGATCGAAGCAGTGGTGAGCGATTGCAGCCTGACGACCGATCGGGGCGGCCCCAAAATCGGGAGCAACAACGGCGCTAACGGGATAAAGTAGCGCCCCTGAAGACCGCCAATGCGATCCGCACCGACCAGATTCCACAGATAGGCCAACCCACACAGGAGGCCGATCGAGCTGACCATAGCCACGATCGCAATGCCACGATCGCGTTTTCGCCAGGGAGACAGGAGCCGCCCCCGTAACTCCCCGTGGGTTTGTCCCGAGAGTAGGGCGATGATTAAGGCGATCGTGTAGCCCAGAACGTGGATGAGTGGTAGCGGTGTGTCGAGCCAGCCAAAAACGCCGATAAATTGTTGCAAGTAGCGAGAGGCATTTTCCGTGAGGGTGACGATCGTCAGGAGGAGAAAGCCCAAGGGATCAGACAGCATTCCAGCGATTTGAGCCGCCGGGTCTAGCCCTGGGTGGAGCGAAACGTAAATTTGATCGACGATCTGCGACCAGGCAAACACGGACGCCACGGACAAAAATCCCGTCACCCCCAACCATAGCCAACGGCACGAGGGACAGTGGGGACGTGTGCAGAGGGGAAAAAAGGAACGGGCCGGAATTAAGCTCAGTAACAAGGCCATCGGTGCATAGGCCAGCTTGGAGATCGCAAAGAGCGCCGTCAGAATGGACAATAACCAGGGCATTAGCGAGGATTCCCAGGACTTCGATCGATAGCGCATCACCAGGGCCACGATGACGCAGGCCAGGCCATTGGTCAGGACATCCGCAGACAGGGACGACGCCTGAAAAATCGCCATCGGTAACAAGCCGATCGCAAACCAGGCCAGGGTAAATTCTGGCGCCAGTTGGATGGCAAGATTGATTAACCCCAACCACGCGATCCCATTGGCGAGCCGTCCGCAATACATCAGGGCGATCGGTGGTAGGGTCGGAAAACCTGGAAGATGATCCAGGCTTCGTCCGATCGCGATCCCGAACGCCTGGGGAACATAGCCGATCGGGGCGTGGAGACCCGTGGTGTTGAATTTGAGAAAGTGGCGATCGTCAGGATTGAGCGGCAACGACCAGAGGCGACGCCAGGAGGCAAAATCCTGTTTTTGTGTCGCGTCAAAGCGTAAATCCTCGGCGGATGCCTGACGAACGGTTGTCAGCAGGCTACGCGGTAGCGCCCCGCCCAAACACAGGTCCTGAGCAAAATCGGTACTGTAGCCCGAGCAGGGTCCCGTTTTGCGATCGGGGATGAGTTGACCGGTGGACACCTGGTAGGCGCGATAAAAGTGGAGGTATTCATCGGCCGCCTGAAAAGGTGGGGTAATGAGCGCAACCGCTAGACAACTGATCGCCGCGATCACCACAAACCAACGCTGTAGAATCTCGATCGCATCCACCGGTCTAAGGCTACTAGGTCGGCGAGGCTGGATGTAACGTGCGTTGAAGACCATGACGATCGCCGCGAATAACTGGGGAATAACGGACCAAGACCCAGGCGAAGTTTAACGGATTGACCTCTGGTCTGGGGTAAACATTCCAAGGTGTGAGAATGATTAGGGGCTGAGACGGCGACACCACGACAATCCAGGGGCGCGATCCCATCGTTCTCAGCTAATCGTGGTCATCAAGACGATCGTCCTGTGGCTGAGGTTCTCGAACGTCGCGATCGTCGCTAGCGATCTGGGTTTGCTCGCGAGTCAGGCCCTGGCGATCGGGGGTTACATCTCGGGGTGCGATCGCCCCGCGATCCTCCAACGTATCGCGCAACCCCTCAAGACAGCGCAGGCGCGTCACAAAGTGCAATTGACCATCAAACACCCAGCGAAAGGGGACGGGGTAAAGTTTGAGCGCTTCGAGCGTTGTGTCGGAAAATAAACCCAGATCGCCGTACAGGTTGCGCCACTGGCGGCGTGAGAGATAGTTATAGGGCAGGCGGACACCGTGGCTGCGATTGCCCACCCAGTCCATGAAGCGCAGACGCAGATCGTCAAACTGATTATTGCGATAGTGGTCTTTGACGATGACGGCGCGACGGGCCACGCGGACACATTCCGCCAGGACGCGATCGGGGGCATCGGTGTGGTGCAACACGTCAATCAGCGTCACAAAATCAAAACTATTGTCATCAAAGGGGAGCGTTTCGCCGTCATATTCCGAGATGGGAATATGCGTCACACCCCGCACAAAAACATCGACGCCTTCGATCGTCACCTGCGGCATCAGCCTTTCCACCATCGCCGCGATCTCGCCACTGCCGCAGCCCACATCCAGCCCGGTCAGTTCTCCCGTCTCACTTTCCGCGATCGGCAGTAATCTCGCGATGTGCTTTGCAAGGGTGTCGATACGCCGTGACATTACGACTTTTTTATGGATGCTTTGGAG
>RDYZ01000128.1 GCA_004293855.1 Oscillatoriales cyanobacterium
GTTTTCTGGCTGGGGAAATTGGGAGTAATACCAGTCTGCACCCTTGTCGAAGTTAAAGTCAAAATAATGTACTTCTTTTTGGGCGGCGGGGACGATTTGGGGATGTTGGGTGAGATAGTTGTACAGGGATGTTGTGCCGCCTTTTTGGACACCAATGATGATGAAGTCGGGGGGTTTTGGGGTTTGGTTCATGGGTTGTAGGTTGATATTTTGCATTTGTAGCGACTGTTTCGGATTTGGCATTTGTACCGATAGTCCGCCGGGGGTTAAAACCCCCGTCTCATAGCGCAAGTCCTTTGAAAAGGACTGAAGATGTCTTTCCCGATTCGAGAATTCCGCGATCGCCCATTTTAGCTCCGATCGAACTTAATCTAGATCTTGGTCAAGATCGTTGAACTCGGCTAGAGTGGAATCCCCTAAGCCCAAATCCTTGCGGGGCAAATCTTTCGGGATAAAATATATCGCCCCCACCAAGGCTTGTAGGGGCGGGTTTTACCAACAATCTCGGCCTTTGACCAATAATCTCCTAAACCCGCCCCACCCAAGGGCAAATCGCGGGTTGTGGGCTGGGAGATTTTATTTTTGAGCCAAATAACACATTGTGTGAATTTTTGCAACGGGTTGATATGAATGTTGAATATAATGGGAATTATAAAAATGGGATCGTACTGTCGAGCAGTAACTACCTGCAATACCATCTCTGAAACTATTCAGGAAGGCGTCAATGTATAAAAGCAAATTATCTAAAGTTATCGTATCGCTGTTACGGCGGGTTCTCGGTGTGACGCGATCGGGTGCGAAGCGGCTAATGAGGGCAATGTTGCGATCGCTCATAGCAATGGGCCGACGGGCAAATTTGCCCGTGGCGGGGTTTGTGTTGCCGACGGTGACGATGGTATTGTTGGTGGTGATTTTGCTGACGGTGGCGATTACTCTGCGATCGTTCGATCGGGCGAATAATGCTCGGAATGTGCGAAAATTCAGTATGCCTTATCCCCTGGAGGAAGCGGAACACTTGATACACCATCAGACTTGAATATTGACCAAGTGATGAATTCAACTCGCTTTCAATTTGGAGATGAGGATGTCCTACAGGTTAAATTTGATATTGATGGTGTAAATAAGATTAATCCTCCTCCCCCAGACCCAACTAAAATCAATGAAAGTGAGAGGATCAATACCGCTTGGAGATTCCCTGTAGATACTAACAACGATGGTAAATATGACACCTACACTCTATACGCCATATATTTTCGCAGCCCACCTCGCGATATCAACACAGGAGAGTTTCAGAGATCTAGAAAGGGTTTAGAAGCCAGAACCCCTCCGATGTCCATAGGCCAAAGTTCTACTAATGCGATCTGCAAGGCCGCAGCAGGTACGAGTTCAAGTTTGGTAGGCGCTTCCGACTGGTTCAAAGCAGAGGGCATACTTAAAAAAAGCTTTTTTGTCTACACAGCAAACGTGCCGATTACTAATATTACGGGACTAGATTCCACAAAATACGACACATTTAAAGGGACTTCAAGTTTCTCGGCTTTGGAGTATCAACAAGACCAAAAACGCATTCCCCTACAAAATAATGCGGTGGTTTATGAAGATGATTTAGAAGTATCTCCCGGTCCAGCCCTGCGTCTGAACGGACGGATATTTACTAACAGTAACTTGGTGGTCACCACCACGGACAAGGGCCCGGTGGCTTTCTATCTCGTTAGCAGCAAAGAATCTTGTTTCTACAACCTAGAAAATAGCAAAATAGTCGTTAGCGGTAATGTCGTTAATGGCTTTTCTGGAAGTAATGGCAACACTGGCAAGGATATAGCCGTTCATCTATTTGGGAAAGCTGCTACCGATCCAGTCATCACAAAAGCAATCAAAGGCCCAAGCGATCAATCTGTAGCTTACAAAGATGGTGCTTTGGGGGTCATTTACAATAACAAGGCTTATTCCGATCGCATCGGTCTGTTAGTTTCCGAACAACTAAAAAATAGTTCCGATCCCCAGGAAGTTAAGAACGCCATTGCCAAACAAGTTCTAGAGGAAACAGACCCCACAGAGCCCAGCGCTGCTCGTAAACAGGAAATTCGCGAACAAAAACTGGAATCTTATTTTAGATTGCGGACGCGGAAAGTGCCGTTTGCAGAAGTGGCAGCAGGTGGAGACGCATTGGCTGGCTATGTTAACCCTACAACAAAAGTGGTGACTACATCTCCATTCGGCGGTACAGGGGAAGCTCTAAGACCTGTGGATGCTTGGGTTATACCTTCTGACACCAATACTAAACTCGATACAACAAGTGTCAGGCTGACATCCAACAGCCCAGATTCTGTACAGGAAAATAATAAAGAATCCGAGTTAGGCGATCGCATAGTCGTAGGCAACAACCTGCCAGCATTGAGATGGAGTGCCACACTGAACAAATTTGTGGGTGAGGGTCAGGAAGGAAGAGACACATTAAAACCTGTTACATGGCTGGATAAGACTACGCCTACTTCAGATGCAGAATATCGCTACCGGGAACCCCAAGTCAAGCAGTTCGCTGATGTCGGGGGAGCTGAACGGGACGGATTCTGGGAAAAAAGTGCAGCCCAAGCACCGAAAACAGCAGTTGATGGCATTGGCGGACTGCGGGTAATCACGGGTGCCGGTGTTTACGAACGCACCAATTCTTTTCTGCCACCTCCCAAAGTCTTCAATCCAAAGACAAATTCAGTATCGGAGTTCTATGACGACCCGGCAACTACTGCTTTAGAAAAGTTTCCGGTTGTTTGGCCAGATTCGATGCCGATGTCACCTGGCCCGAATTCTCAAGTTTATAATAATAATCCTATTGGAACTGGCTGGACACCTTTGACGATCGCAATTTGGAATGATTTGCCCAAAACTGCGACATTGAGCAACACCATTGACCCCAAAACTCCAAAATATGCTAAGGGCGACCTGCGGATGCGCGCCACTGCGATCTATCACTATGCAGACAATCCCAGCGATCAAAGAACTGAAAATCCTAGCTCAACTCCTGTAACTCTTGTAAGAGCTGATTCACCGCTGGCTTGTGTGAGCAGCTATTACGATCCCAGCTACCGATACAAGAACGCCGCTGGAACTCTATTTGATTCGAGTCTCAATCGTCCAGATTTGCCATCGGGAAAAGACAACAATGGTAAATCCAATAACGGCATCGTCTACGGCCCTCCCGCAGCCAGACCAAGTGGTGCAACTCTGACGCCTGCTCTGGTGACTGACCCATCGCTTCTCAAGCCAGCAGCAGCAACAACAGAGGAACGCTTGAATTATCAAGCCAGTATCGTCTTTCCTGACGGTCGGTTTGTCAACGAGACCTTAAGGAATGCTTTGCAGAAGGCTGACGCAGATCGAAGCTTGGCGGAAAAAGCTGCGATCGACTCTACCCTTTGCTCTTTTAAAATTTTGACCGATCCGACTACGGTTGCTACTACCTATCTGGATCACGGGACAATTCGAGAAGTTGCTTTTCTCAATCCTAGGGAAATTAAGGCGATCGACCAGGACGATCCAGCTACTGCGGTGGACGAGACTTATACCCTCAGCAGTCCCTTAAGTTCTTCCACTGCTACGGGCTTGATGGCTGCAACTCAGAGCGCGAAGCTAACAGGAAATTACGACCAGCCCCTAGCAGAACGGGAACCCCTAGAAATTCGGGTGACGCAATTAGATCTCGATAAGCTCAGGAACAAAACCATCCCCTACAAGCGAACTCCCGGCATCAGCAGCCTTAATCCAGAGTATATGCTGCCTTATAGCGGCATCATATATGCCAGCCGCGACGATGCAGCACCCGATCGCAGCGATCGTAGTCCCAATAGTCTTGGCACTGCCATTGATACAACCCGCAGCCAGCTAAGTAGCTCAACGGATTCTCGGCTAGACCCCACCCGTCGTCCCCACGGAATTATGCTGATTAACGGATCTAGCTTGGGTCGCCCAACAACTGTAACAACCTTGCCAGACGTATTCAAAGAGAAGGGTTTGCTGTTGACTTCTAACCTGCCGGTGTATATCCAAGGCACATTTAACCAACACACCAAGAAGGAATTTACAGGGGCTTTTAGTTGGACAGAAAGCGCTTTCTACGGCCGCCTGGGTGCCAACCTCGATCCCAATTTTGCTTGTCGGAATGGCGATCCCCGATACCCAGGTAAATGCGGAGGCAGCGATAATTGGCGAGCAGCAACAGTGCTCTCCGATGCGATCACCCTAATCTCTGAGCCAGTGTCAGGTAATTTACAGCAAGGCTTCCGGTACGGTTTCCGCAATCACGGAGATTTTGACCTGAGAAATAATGCAGGTACCACGATCGTGGGCTATGACTTCAATGGCAATAATAATATTATTGATACCGATCCAGTTGCTGATGAAACAGTCTTCGATTTCGACCTAAATGGAAATGGGAATAAGACCGATACGACTGTTAAAGAGACAGAAGTAACAGCCAAAGCAGCGAGGCGGATTAACGGTTTTGGTGCTAACAACTACGTCACTAATGGTCTGACTAGCGGTGCTGCTTTTGACATTACAAACCAAGAACAGTTCGGGCAAAGCGCGGGGACTACCGTTACAACAAAAGACGAAAACTACAGCAGTACCGCCACAGGTGATGCTCCCAACAGTTCATACTTCAACAATTTTGTTACGCCAGTTCAGCGAAGGGCTACTTTTCCAGAGTATGTCATGGAAATCTGCCGGAAGTTGCCTGTTTCAGCTTGCGGGCCTAGTGACTGGGTAGTTGGTATTGACGCAAATAACAATCAGCAACTAGATTCTGGTGAAGATCAGCGGGCAGGCGCTGTCCCACAAAACACGGCTCTTGCTAAACTATTGTCAGGTACAACAGCTACACCAGCCCTAGATCGAGACGATCGCAGATATCCCCGTCGCGTAGCTTTTGTGCGAAACATTTCAGGTACTAACCAAAGTAAGCTGGTACTGAATGGCACTATCCCTGTGGCATTGGGAATTAAAGCTGGTAAAGTAGATTTTTATGCTGGGACAGGTAGTGTATCTGTGGACGGGAGAACACCAAATCCCAGCATAACTACTGTCTCTGGTCAACCTGATCCCAAAGACAACGCTCTTTGGTATGCGACAACCACAACTCCAGGCACTCCAACGGGAGGAAGAGACTATAACAATGATAAACCTCTGTTTTACGCCAAACTACCAACAGCTACAGTTGAGCAGCCACAGCTAAGACCTACTTTGCAGATTCAGGCGACAAATTCTATTCCGGCTGGTGGTGTTGACCCAGATGCAGGCGGAAACGCCAACGATGAAACGCGATGGATACAAAAAGCACTAACTACAGAGTTTAACCTGATAGTCGCATCAAATGATGTTCCTTCACGGGCTATCTCTGCCAGCGTTGGCGAAACAAATGGTGGTATGCAAAATTTACCGCGCTTTATAGAAGATTGGAAAGGTCAAACTAACTCGATCGCAGGTTCCTTTATCCAATTCAAGCGCAGTGCTTACGCCACAGCTCCCTATCTATCAGTTATTGGTAATGCCAACCTATTCGACAATGACTCCAATGGCATCACTTACAAAATAGAAACAGGTCAAGGTACGATCGGCTATTTCGTTCCACCCACTAGGGAATGGGGATTTGATGTAGGTTTACTTTCACAGCCCGCCGACTTGTTCGCCCAGAAATTCACACTCCCTGCTTCTGGGAAAAAACCTGACGAATACTTCAGAGAAATCAGCCGGGATGATGATTGGGTAAAAGCTTTATTGTGTGCTGAAAAATTGAACAACGGCAACAACCCTGGCGACCGTCCGACTTTCTCTGGTAAATATGCTGTCAATGACAGCGTTACACAACCAAGAACAGATTGTCCTGACCTTTCCTGACATTTAAACGCTGAAATTCCTGAGTTACAAATGCGGAGTGCTTATTATGACCAAACCCCAACAGCCACGAAGTAGTTTACATAAGTCTCAAGACGCCGGCTACACCATTATCGAGTCCTTGGTAGCGATGATTGTAGTTTCGGTGCTGATGATTGCGATCGCCCCTGTGATGGCTTATTCAGTAGCCACTCGCGTCCAAGCCAAACGGATGGAACTAGCCACCCAGGCGGCGAGAACTTACATGGACGCTCTGAGGACGGGGGCGCTCAAAAAAGGTGGAACCATACCAGGATTCCCAATAAGAATATCAGGGAAGTTGGCGGAAGCACCAGCTCCACCCAATCAAAATCCAAGCAATTTATACTGCGTTGACACGGATGGGGGAGGTTGTTCCCCCAGCAGCAACAAAGACTTTTACGTTCAGGGTGCTTGGCTAAATCCCGATTCATCTATTACTGCTGACGATCCGACATCAAAAGGCTACCAGCTTTTAGTAAGGGTTTACAGGGCTGATTCCTTTGCTTCGGGTGTAACTTTGAAAAATCCACCGACTACGACAAAACAATCAATTGTGGGTTCTGGTTTGGGCAATCTGACACTACCAGTAGTAGAAATGTCTACAGAAATTCCCCCTTCTACAGGAGGTTCCGCCTATCAATCGCTCTGTACACGCATCCTAGATCCTAAAACTAACACTATTAGCACCACTGCCTGTAAGTAATCAATCAAAATCATTGTGAATCAAAAATGTGTCGTACCATTTGGCAAAGGAAGAAGTCAAAATGAAAACTTTACTCAGGTTGCTTCTGAAAACTCAGCACCAGAGAAACCATTCTGGACTAGCTAAAACCGAAAAAGGCATGACTCTGGTCGAGCTCTTGGTAGGAGCAATCATGGCATTTCTCATCATCACGCCCATGCTCGGTTTTGTAGTCGATATGCTGAATACCGACAGAAGGGAACAAGTCAAATCAAATACGGAGCAAGACCTTCAGGCAGCCGTTGATTTCATCGCCCAAGATTTGAGCCAAGCTATTTATATTTACGATGGCAAAGGAATCACTGCGATTAACAACACCACTAATAAACTTCCTGCGGCTGGCGATGCCAATAAAATTCCGATTCTAGTATTCTGGAAGCGGCAACAGATTAAAAATACTCTTCCTATTAACAATTCAATAAAACCCAACCAATGTGACCCACAATTAAATAATTGTAACGACACCTATGTATTATCATTAGTTGCTTACTACCAGTTTAAAGACAACGATACTACTTGGTGTCAGCCTTCAGGCGGCACTTGTCCTACCCGCATAGCCCGCTATGAAATTAGGGATGGAGTCAGAAACCCTTACGCGGTAGATCCAGCAGATAGTTATTACAAAAGCCCTGGTCAGATAGACAAAAGTAAAACGCAAGATGCAGCTTTTAATCCAGACTTTGACTTTAGTAAGCCCACAGTAAATGTGACGATGGGAGCCGGTTTTCCGAATCCAGAAGTATTGGTTAACTACATCGACCACAGTACAGCTAATGTTCCAGTACCTACCGGAACTCAGTGCAAAACTCTTCTTGGCGTCATACCTCCATCAGCACCAGCAACATTCAATGAAAACGATTTACTAATAACAGACACATCACCCAACCCAACCCACAGCTTCTACGCTTGTGTTGATACAGCGAAAAATATAGCCAGAGTAACAATCAGAGGCAATAGCCTGCGCCGCCTGCAACCAAACGATGCTGATTTCAAAACCACCAGTTCGGCATTTTTCCCCACAGCAACCGTCCAAGTACAAGGTATTGGTGCGTTAGGAAAATAACTGATTGATGAAACTGATTTAAGAATCGCATATATAGCACATAAAACAGGAAAATAACATGAAAATTCCAATTTTATTCAAATTTTTGCATATCTATAATACCCAAAAAATCGGCAATTTCCCACATACTAAACCGAGAAAAGGCGATGAGGGTTTCACCCTTCTAGAAGTCCTGGCGATCGCCCTGATCGTAGGTATCCTCAGTTCCATCGCCGCTCCCGGTTGGCTGGCTTTCATCAATAATCAAAGGGTGCGCACAGTCAACGATCGCGTTTTGCAAACCTTGCGAAGTGCACAAAGCGAAGCAAAGCGAAGTAAGCGGGATATCACAGTTACATTT
>RDYZ01000416.1 GCA_004293855.1 Oscillatoriales cyanobacterium
AAGATCGGCTTCGCTTTCGGTTTTATGGTTGGGTGCGGTGTGACGCGATCGTGGTTAGTTCACCCACGCTCAAACGGCATGAAACCGGATGGAATCACTCACAAGCCCGGTTAACCACCACCGCACACCGCACAGGATGAACTCTAGAGGCCACCACGCGCCCAGACAACCAGCGAGATTGAGAACGAGAACATAGCCAGCATTCCAGCCCAGCCCAAGCTTAAAATATCCATGAATTTAAAACGCTAAATCGACATAAATTGCACTGTTAATCATAGGCTATGAGTTCACGCCAGAGCTAGAGGCGGCCATGAGTTAAATTTTGGGCAAGGGGTGATGATGCAGGGACAACACGCCGATCGAACGACTCCTAGGGGCTTTCCGAAATCTCTAACCCGTCGGTGTTCACCATCGTCAATGCTGCTTGTTCTGTGACGCCGCCAATGTACACCGCGTAGGTTCCGGCTTGCCAATAACCACTTTGACCGATCGCCCCTCGCGAACAAAACCGTTCACCGTCGTTATCCAAATTGACGACGAGGAGGGTCGTCTCGGGCGTGGCCTCGATCGGGTTGAAATTGAGATAGAAGAAGTCTTCTTCTAGGGTGACCATGACCGTCGGTTCGGCGGGGATGTAACCACAGTCGCTCGTGTACTGAAGGGCAACCCGTTCGGGCAGGGTTACACGGCGAGCCTCAAAGCCTGCGGTGAGGCTGACGGCGGAGGTTGAATTTTGGGCGGCCACGGGTAGGGTTGCGAACAGCCCGATCGCGATCGGTAACGTCCAGCCCAACCAGTGCAACCACGATCGCCACGGGAACGGCGCTAGCGGCTGAGATGAGGGGAAGTTGAAAATGGAATGATACGCATGTCGTTGCATGGTGGCCTCCTGGATCGATGGCGATCGCCGAATGCCGAGTCTGCATCGTCAAAGGGCTTGCACGATCACCAAGCGTCTCTCCCTCTATTTTACAAAAAAATTAGTGGCCTTGGAAAGGCGATCGAAAACTCCGATCGTGCCGGTTCCCCCCACGATCCCGCTAAGATAATGTAACAAACTGTTACGTTGTTGCATTTTTGAGCCGATCGTATGTCTTTCTTATCCCACTCTTCCCCCTCCTCTCGTCCCCATGTCCTGGTCGTGGGGGCGGGGATTGGTGGCCTCACGGCTGCGGCTCTGCTCGCCAAGCGGGGATATCGAGTTAGTGTCTACGATTTGGCGATCGTGCCGGGGGGCTGTGCGTCTACGTTTCAGCGTCGGGGTTTTACGTTTGATGTGGGCGCGACCCAGGTGGCCGGGTTGGAACCGGGGGGCATTCATCACCGCATTTTTAGCGAATTGGGGATTGAGTTGCCCGAGGCGACCCCCTGCGATCCGTCCTGTGCGGTCGTGTTGCCGGGGGAAACGGAGCCGATTAATATTTGGCGAGATCGGGACAAGTGGCGAGCCGAACGTCAGCGCCAGTTTCCCGGTAGTGAACCGTTTTGGCAGTTGATGGAAACGATGTTTGAGGCGAGCTGGGCGTTTCAGTCGCGCGATCCGGTGTTGCCGCCGCGTGATCCGTGGGATGTGTGGCAATTAACCCAAGCGTTGCGTCTCGATACCCTGGTGACCGTGCCGTTTACCTTTGCCACCGTGGGGGATGTGTTGCGCTTGTTTGGC
>RDYZ01000129.1 GCA_004293855.1 Oscillatoriales cyanobacterium
GTCGATTCACGATAGCGTAAACGGAATCGCCCTGTCGTGAGACCGCTCAACCCACATTAAATCTCGGGTTGCATCTCTAATTTCCCAAGGGTGACGGATTTCGGTTTCTGCATTGGACAGGACTTCAGGGATGCAGCGCCGAATCATCCCTGTAGAGATTGCCTAAAGGTTAAACAACGGGGTTTAATTGAGGCTAGATAAATTCGGTTCTATTAAATATAAGGAGCGTTGGCTCGTGTCTGTACTTGGTTTATATCTCGCAATTCTGGTGGGTGCATTTGCAACAGCGTCGGCTATCTATCTAACCTTGCGTGGTGTCAAGCTCATCTAGAGCTTGCAGGGCTGAATCGATAATTTCAGCGCTTCAGTCTAAAACGGCAGCAAACAAATACGTTTGCTGCCGTTTTTTATGCTGAGGTTAGCAACATCCTAGGCCAGAGGTACGCACTGATACGAAGTGCGATGTTTTGATTAGTCGTGCTTGATCAAAAAGCTCCGACGATCGCTAACGATCGCCGGAGCCTGAAGTTGCTATGAACTCATGGGCAAGAGTTAGCGGGATTATGCGCCAAACTCAGCGGGTTTCAAGCGCTACACCCCTAGGAAATCCACTCCTCCACAGCTTCCGCCTTTGTATTCGTGTTGCGTGACGGTGTTTCACGCTCGAAGTTCATGTGAACCGATCGCGTTTGTACACCGTCAACCGCAACCGCCATGATGGGATAGTCAATCACACCATCTTGGAAGGACATTTGGAAACGGAACGTACCATCGGGATTGAGTTTGATCGGACGTCCGCCGATCGTAACTGTTGCATCCGGTTCCGTTGCACCGTACACAATCAGCTCGGCATCGGCCACGAGCCAGAATTTACGCGGTGCTTGTTCACGGTTGGGAACGGACGCGCTGAAGCCCAGACCAGCACCCGATGGGGTAATGAATTCTGGGGTTTCCATCAGACCCATGCCAACCCCAGAGGCCGTCACCGCACCGATACCCGAAGCGGTCGGCACTGTCGCCCAGCTACCCACACCCGAGGGGAAGATAAAGGAACTGAGGCTTTCTTCCGACACTTGATGCATCGAACCAAACAGCGAGCCAGAAATCCGTTGGGCTTCACTGGCTTCGGAGAGGCTGAAGACCTCGTCATACTGCGGACTCGGAGCGCCTTTGATCACTTTCTTGGCCGGAGGAACTAAGGTCGCGAAGGTTTGACCCCGCAGATCTTCATCCCAAGGAATGGTCACAAAGACATCTTCAACCCAGTCTGAGGGGAACACCGGCGGCACATGCACCGACGCCGATCGAGCCAACATCAACCAGCGGCCATCAGCGGTGCGGTAACCCACATCAATCGCATAGTCACGATCGCTGACCGGAATCGGCAAATACCACTCACGGGCTAGCTCATCACAGGCATACTCTTGGATACTGTGCGGCGCTTGAACGTTGAGGTCGATATCGGTGACGTCATAGATCCGTAACGCCAACTGTTGCCCACCCTGGCGGCGCAACTCCTCTTTGTGCTCATTCGGTACATCCCAGTAGCAGTAAGCCCACTGCGGATCGCGGGGAAGTAGGGAAATGCGGCTAACACCGTAGCCCTGGGGCAGTTCCGGCAAATTGGCATCGATCGCGGCCATTTCTTCAGGAGTTGGGGGCGTGGTTTCCGTGATCCCTGTTACAAACTTGGTCGCTTCGACAGTTTCCTGTTCTTCTGCCGTGTTCGTGAATCCCGCTGTGGACTGAGCTGCTGTGGTCGTGGGGGTAACCGGAGACGATTCTTGTTGAGCCATAACGGGAATACTATCAGGAGTGTTTATACGTTCTGGAACGGGCGAGACTTCAACCTCAGGGGGGTCGATCGGAGCAATGACCTCCTCGGTCAGCACGGTCTCAGGGAGCACAGACTCGGAGAGCACCGTCTCAGAAGCGGGGGATGACGTTACGGCTCCGACCATGACGGGCTCAGTATACGTGACGGAGTTACCAGTCAGAGGTGCAGTGGCATTGGGATCAATGGCACGAATCGCAGCAATAAGCTCCACCTTACGCATACGACTGTAGCGAGAGACCTTACACTCGCTCGCGACTCGACGGAGCTGACGCAAGGTTAGTTCTTCCAAGGGAATTCGTTCTTGTGCCATGGCTAGGTTTATAACCTCCTCATACGTCGTGAATTCGTCACAAAGTGCCCCGATTTGACCAGGAACAGCTATTCAAGCCCAGCATCGCTCCGGCCTGATGAGTCAGATTCTGAACGATATTTCATCATCTCGCAACCAGCTTGGCACGAGAGTTGGCGGTATTCGCGCCTTTTTTGTCATGGATTCATAACTTTACTGCGATCCCCGCTATCTAATGTCAGGAATTTATAACAAAAGTCTCTGAATTAACTGACGTTGCCAAACCGTTAACACTGAAAAGCCTTTAAGGCCAGGTAGCTTGTGGGTTTAACCCCTCGTCATCAAGATTTGCTATGGAATGCATCCTGTTTGGGTATCACGTCTCGTGGGTTTTGAACTGTTGGGGTGAGGGGAAAGAAGGGAGCCAAGACGACGCCCAGTAGACGCCCAATATTGGTAGGGGTCATCAGCCCGATCGCTCAACCCGACCCAATACAGCTACAGGCTACGATGCCTCCCCCATCGGTAAAGACGCCCTGCCTAAGGTCTGTTCAACCCCTGACTTTGTCTGGAATGCCCTAGGGTTTGCCTCAAAACGCTGCGCTCCTTGCCAATCAAGGGGTACAGCAACGTTTTAGCACCATGTCGCAAGGGTTAGGGCTTACGCCGTAAGGGTTACAGCCCCTTTGTTGGGGGGGGGGATGTGGGTGTGTGATGGTTGACCGGCTAAGGGGTCTACGACTGATTGATGACATGGTCTAGGTGATTTTTGAAAACCTAGTCCATAATGTGTAGAAACATGGTTTAGGTAGGCATAAATGTGTCGTTAAAATTCTGGGATCTATACTTGTAACGCCTCTTGAAGGGTTCTAGTCCGTTGAGAGTGTTCTCCATAAACCCCAAATTCCCTACGGCTTCAGCACTATCTCTTCTGCTGCTATTCGCACCTCGCGATCGTCCGAGTCGTAAAATTCCAACGTGTAAAAAAGCGTTTAGCGGCAGCGCTCATCTTGCTGAGCCAACGTTTGCTTGGTTCAACAATCTTTCCTTCAGCAACGCAACGCTATCCCGCAATCCCCGTTTTTACAGCGAGCTATGACCTCTGCATCTCCGAACTCTTCCATCGAGACGGGCGTTACCATCGACGTCCAGGCTAACTATGCTGGAGACCCTCCCTTCCGTCCCCCAACGGAAGAGCCTCCCATCAATGGTAAGGGTGCGCTCGCAACGACTTCTGGAAATTTTCAGACGTTTCTTGCGCCGCTCAATCGGGATGATTTTAAGAGTGTTGTAAAGGGGGTTGAGGAAAAGCTAGAGGTTGTTAATCAGACCTTGGGGATGCTCGATAGCCTGCTTGATAGCCAGGGGTTTGATGCGATTCTCGATGAAATGTTGCAGTCGATTACGCTCAAAACGGGTGAGCTGCTTCATGCCGATCGGGCGACGATTTTTCTGCTCGATGAGGAGAAAGACGAACTCTTTACGATCGTAGCGAAAGATGAAAAGGGGAATGCTTTAGAAATTCGCTTTCCGGCGACGGTGGGGATCGCGGGGGAAGTGGCGACCCATAAGCAGCCGATCTGTATTCCCTACGATTTTTACGACGATCCGCGATCGGAAACGGCGAAAAAGCTAGATAAGCAGAACAACTATCGCACCTACACGATGTTGACGATGCCGTTGCTCAATGATGAGACGGGGTCGCTGGTGGCGGTGGTGCAACTGATCAATAAGTTAAAGCTGGATGCTCAACCGCATCTCGATCTACAGGATCGGATCGATTTGGCGGGATTCACACCGGAGGATGAAGATGTTTTTCGGGAGTTTGGCCCCTCGATTCGCTTAATTCTCGAATCCTCCAAAGCGTTTTATGCGGCGACGCAGAAACAGAGAGCGGCGTCTGCCTTGATGGCGGCGGTGAATTCCTTAAGTAAGAGTAGTCTCGATCTGGAAGACACCCTGAAGCGGGTGATGGACGAGGCGAAGGAGTTGATGAATGCCGATCGCAGTACCCTATGGTTGCTCGATGAGGAGAAGGGTGAACTGTGGACGAAGATTCCGATTAATGGTCAATCCACGGAGATTCGCATCCCACGCAATGCGGGGTTTGCGGGCATGGTGGCGGAAAGTCACGAGCCGATTTTAATTCCGTTTGATTTGTATAAGGACGAGCGATCGGAACTGTCGAAAAAGACCGATGAAAAAACCGGGTATAGAACGTGCAGCCTGTTGTGTATGCCGGTGTTTAATGCGGATGATGAGCTGATTGGGGTGACACAGCTCATTAATAAAAAACGTCAGGGAGATTTTCCGCCCTACGATCCGAGCACGTGGCCGGAAGCACCCGAGGCGTGGCGAGCGAGTTTTAACAATACCGACAAAGAGTTTATGCAGGCGTTTAACACCCAAGCGGGTGTGGCACTGCAAAATGCCAAGTTGTTCGCGACGGTGAAGCAGCAGGAGCAGCGGCAAAAGGATATCCTGCGGAGCCTGAGCAATGGTGTGATTTCAACGGATAAGGCGGGCAACATTATCGCTGCGAATGAAAGTGCGATCAAACTGCTCGGATTTTCGGAGGCGGAGGCGGCTAGCTTGGAGGGGCAATCGTTGGCCGATCGCATTCACCTCAAGGAAGGCAAATTTTCCGATTGGTTTGCAGCGGCTCTCAATCCCCAGGATGACAAGGATCGGCAGCAGTATTACCCCAATCAATTGCTGGTTTATGGCGATCATCGGGAGGATCAAAGCATTAACCTGTCGATTAATTCGATGGCCGATGCGATCGACCCGACCGAGGTCAATGGTGCGCTGGTCGTGATGGAAGACATCAGTGACGAAATGGAAGTCAAGAATCTGATGTACAAGTACATGACGCCCGAGGTGGCGGAGGCGTTGCTGGCGAGTGGCAATACGGGCCTAGGCGGGCAACGGAAACAGGTGTCGGTGCTGTTCTCCGATATTCGCAGTTACACGACGTTGACCGAGAAGCTCGAACCGGAAGAAGTCGTGACGATGCTCAACGAATATTTCGAGGAGATGGTCGATGCGGTCTTCAAGTATGGCGGCACGCTGGATAAGTACATTGGGGATGCGTTGATGGCGGTCTTTGGGTCGCCTGCACCGTTGGAGGAGCATGAATGGTGTGCGCTGCAAACGGCGATCGCCATGCGTCAGCGTTTGGAAGAATTCAACGCCCGTCGTGAAGCCGAAGGCAAAATGCCGATCGCGATCGGTATGGGGATTCACTCCGACAAGGTGGTGAGCGGCAATATCGGCTCGAGTAAGCGGATGGAGCTAACCTCGATCGGGGATGGGGTCAACCTCGCCTCCCGCCTTGAGGGAACCAGTAAGCAGTACGGCACAGACCTCGTGATTAGCGAACAAACCTATCTGGCCTATGCCGATAAGCTGGTGGTGCGTGAGCTAGACTTCATCACAGTGAAGGGCAAAACCCAGCCCGTGACCATCTATGAACTCGTCGCCCTCAAGGAGGGTGAACTCGCCCGTCCGATTGATCCCCAACAGCAGGAAGTGATCGATCGCTACCATGCCGGACGGCGGTATTACCTGCAACCCGCCTACGAAAAACTCTCAATGGAAGAGTTGATCGCAGTCCTGCACCAAGTGTCTGAACTGTCTGACGAGGAGCTGACCAAACTCAGCTTTGAGCCAGAGAAAATGTTGAAAGACATGCTGGGCAACTGGTCCCGTGAGGCGCTGATTGAGGTGATCGGTGAGGAGGCGCTGTTCCGGATGCTGAATGCAACGAGTTGGAACGAGATCACTGACGCGGACTTCCATCGGACGCTACCGTTTAAGGTGAAACAGTTGACGCCACGCTTGATTAAGCGGATGGCGATCGCCAAACTCAAGCAATTCACGGGTGACAAAACCGCCCAGCAAATGCTGGAAGAGGAAGCCAACGAAATGAAGCTGGCCCAGATCGAAAAGTTCATCGATCTGCTGCGTCCGCACTTTATTGCCAAATCGAAGCAAGCATTCCACAATGCTCGCGAAGAGTTTAAAGCAGTCCTGGCGATCGATCCGAAAAATAAAGCAGCCAAACTGCACGTTGAACGCTGCATGTTATTTGAGCAACAACCTCCCAATGAAGACTGGGATGGTGTGTGGAAACTCACGGACAAATAGTTCGTACCTGTGCGTTAACCGTGGGTTGCCTGTGGGTCGCTGCGGTTGGTCTGGTTCTCGTCTCTTGCTTATCTCATAGATCTCAATTACTACTTAACACTTAGATGACTGACCTACACTGGAGCCCAAAAGAATTCGAGTGGGTCGCTCAGGTACGCCAGGTGCTTCTCGATTTAGCACGTGCTTGCTTGGGCGATTCGCCCGTGGTGCCCATGCACCTCGCTCAACAGGCAACGCCGACAGCGGAACGCGCCCGACAACTGCTCGAAGCGGCTCGTAATCGTGGGTTAAGCGAAGCCACCTGGGCCCAGTATCCGCCCTTGCAGTGGACGGAAGCGGTGCGCTTGCTCTTTATCGAAATTGCGGAGCTATACCTATCCGATCGTCCGACGGTTCCTGACAACCTATCGGAACGCGCGTTGGAACTGGCTAGTACCGCCCAAGATCTGATCCAGACCGCGCAGCCGGTAAAGACGGAGGAGGCCGATGACGCGATCGAGATTTCATCGGCCTCAACGACCACCGACAGTGGCGCTATGAATCCCGCTGTCTTGAATGAAGCGGCCAATCATGAGACCGATCCCCGTGTGCTGATGGGTCGGCTACACCGATCACTCAAGCGTGAGTGGGCCGATAGTCCCCGCGATAATGTGCCGGAGTGGCAACAACTCTTGACGTTACTTGAGGTGATGCAAGGGCTGTACGATCGGATTTAATCCATTTCCGTTCGGTCAGCCTCTGCCCGTAAGCCCTATGACTTCCCCTCCCTGGCTGTGGCGATCGGTCGATCTAACAGCAGCAACAGGCTCGGACGTGTTCGTCGCGCTTGGGTTTGATCGTGAGCCGATCGCGACCTTGCTCGAAAGCCCAACCCGTAGCGACGCCCCTCGCCTGTCGCGGTACTCGATCGCAGCGGGCAAACCCCGG
>RDYZ01000130.1 GCA_004293855.1 Oscillatoriales cyanobacterium
GGACGTTCTTTGACGAGTAGGTGGTAATAAACCAGCAAAATTTCTTTGCATTCCTCTTCTTCGGCAGCATCAATGAGTGAGCTAAACACACTCGCATTACTGGCAATATTTCGGAAAAACAGTGTATCGGACACGCTTTTTTGAAACTTAAGCTGTTTGTTCTGATACTTACTGTATTGCTTAAAAGCAAAACCGCCGAGAACCACTAGGGTTGAAACGATCGTTAGTAATAACCGTGTGAGGTTTTCAGCATCCTCTTCTGTTGCTTTTAATAACCCAGAGTCTGGGGGATCGACGTTGGGCAACCAGAGCAGTAGAACCCCGATAATCAGCAAAAGCTGGGGTAAGACTTTTAAGAGAATTGGGATCGCGGCGCCAACGGCTGGAACAATAAACATGACCTGATCTTTTAAGGTCATGCTGACTTTGACATTTGGAAAGAGAAATTCTAAGTCGGATTTTGGAACATTTTTATACAATGCCACGTAAAACTTACCGGGCGTGAATTTGAGCTTTTCCAGCTTCATGCCCTTGGCTTCAAAATAAGCTGCGTCTTTGTATTTCATCAGCAAGAAATCATCGAATTCAACATCGGTTTTGAGTTCGATCAACGCTTCTTCATTAAAGGCTCGCTGTAAACTCTCTTGAGAAATGGGTTTATAGTTTGCACGCTCTAAAACATTCTCAAAGGATTGGACAAGACGCTGTTTGCGATCGCGATATTCCTCAGGGGTTAAATCTCGAATCGATTTGGTTGCACTGTCGGGATTAAAAGGTGCAAAGGATTCTTTGATAGACTCGAGATCCCGGTGAAATTCAAAGTGATAGTAAGCAGCGAGGATCTCTGAAAATTCGCGAAATTTCTGCGATTGCTGCGCATTGAGTTTACCTTCGGCGAGGCAAAGCTCGACTAGGTCGCTGCGACGGTAGGGAATAAAAGCAGTTCGATCAGCGTACACGGCCATAGTTGAATGGAAGGGCAATCGATGCGATAAAGGCAGAATCTAGGGAAGAAATAACAGGTCTATGGCGGGCATCGTCCCTGATTTCACACCGATTGTACGTTGTGGGTCGTCGTAAATTTACGATGCGGTTCAAATGAAGCAGCGACAAACGTCAAGGTTACGGTAGTGCCACGATCGCATTGGCTATCAATCATAATCTGAGCGTCGTGTTGATCGGCGATCGCTTTAACAATGGAGAGGCCAAGCCCTGATCCGTGATCGCTGCCAAGCTGCCGGTGACGTGATGTATCGACACGATAGAACCGTTCAAAAATACGGGTTAGGTCTTCGGGGGCGATACCAATGCCGGTATCGCGAATTTCAACAATGGTGTGGTGTTCGTTTCCATCCTGGCGATCGCGCAGAATCACGTGAATCTCGCCGTAATCCGGGGTGTAGCGAATGGCGTTGCTGAGGAGATTGGTCAACAGACGGGTTATCTGATTCCAGTTGCCCTGGATGCTGTAAGGTTCAACTTCGGTAACCAGTTCAGCGGTGTCGCAAGTTTCAAACGGTTCAAACGTTTCAAACGTTTGGGTTGCCGCCGCTGGAAGGATCAGGGAGTCGTGGATCTCGAGGCTCAGGGTTAGGTGTTTTTCTGCGGCGATCGCCTGCTGTTCTTCGACGGTTTCAAGGATCAGGGCATCGAGGGGGATTAACTCAAATTCAGCCTCACCCAGCGGGCTATCCTGACGGGCGAGGAATAGGAGATCGTCCACGAGTTGGCTGAGGCGGCGGGTGGTGCGTTCCACAACCTTGAGCCGATCGGGAATGCGGCTCAAGTCCGGCTCCCGGAGGGCCACCTGAATATTGGTTTGAATGCTGGAGATCGGGCTACGCAGTTCATGGGATGCATCAGCGGTGAACTGGCGCAGGCGTTCGTAGGAGTCCAGCACCGGACGCATGGCGATACCGGAGAGCCACCAGCCGATCGCACTGATGGTGACGACGACGCATAGGATGCCAAAGCCCAAATCAATCATTAAATCTTGGCTGGGTTGTGTGACCTCAAACCAAGGGTGACTGACACGTAAATAGCCTAGGGGTTGATGATCGTATTTGATGAGTTTGGTGATTTGGCGGAGTGGCTGGGGTGTATGGGGCAGGTTAGCGGCAAGGTCTCGGCTAGCACCGAGGTCGGACGCTGTGGGGATCTGAGGGGTGGGATCTGGTGCGATCGCCGAGGCATTGAGGGAAACCGTACGACCGCTCGGGCTGAAATCAAGGGGAATATCCAGGATGCGATCCCAGGTTGTCCACAACAGGTCGCCCGTGGGGCTAAACCATTCCAGATCGATGCGATCCTCATTAAAGTTGCGTGTGGTTTCGCTCCAACGAAAGCTCGCCGCAATATCGATCGTTACCCCGTGATGGGTCGCATCCTGTGGTGCGGGTTCGAGGACGAGCGATCGTTCCACCACTTCGATCACATGCTTCAACGTGTCATCAACACGATCCACCAAGGTAATTCGGACGTATAGGTAAACGCTGGCCGCAAACAACACGAGTAAAATCGCGGTCACGATGGCATACCACAGCGCGAGGCGACGCCGTGTCGCTTGAAACATAAACGATCCGCTCAATCTTTCAGTCGCTGAGTGTAATGAACTGGTTTGAATGTAGCTTGAATGAGACTTCGCGCTTGATCGAACGTCCGAGTTTAAGCTAGGTCAGCTTCATCGATCGCGGTCGGAATTGAGGAGACGAGACCCGATCGGCATCATGCGATCGCCAACAGTACAACATCAACCAACTTGCACAGCAGGACAATGATGAGCCCACAAGCCACGACAATGCCGCAATCACAGATGAGTTCAAGGATAGTGGCGGTATTGAATGACATTTCGGCTGGAAATCAGGATGGCTAGGGGCTGTTATCAATGCATAGGTTGCCACCTAGCAAGACTCAGATTTTTGATGGGTGACTCCGCCTCTGTTGACGACCTACCGCTGTAGGCTGCTGTCTGTTTCCCCACGGCTTCCGCTTGTCTGCCCTCACGGCGGTTCTGGGATTATTACCCGCCGGAAACGGTTCTCGTGCTGGGTCGGACGGCATGACGGATCAGGCTAGTCTGTAATCTTCAGACGACCACGACGGACAGCATAGAGCAGGCGGTTGGTGATCTCGTGGCTGGCTTCATCTTGACTCAGCTCATTTAGCAGGAGCTCCCAGTCTGTGCGGCGGATACAGCCGGTATCCCAGGCTTGAATAAACAGAGTTTCCGAAACCATTGTGGTGGGCATGAGATAACCTCGCGTGTGTGACAGTGGGTCAGTGTGTTTTGTCGTTGTTCTTAGTGTCGCGGTTTAACCGGATTGGTTCAGCGATCGGCTCCCCCCTGGGGATGTGATAGTTTTTGGCAGAAATGTGTGACATCGATCGCAATGGCGATCAATCATCGGTGCGATCGATCACAGACAATCCGGTCACTGACGATTAAGCCACCTGTGGGAATCGGGGTTCCAGGGCCAGGAGAAAGCCGCCGGTTGATTTACCACAGGAAGTGAAGGAACACGTGCAAACCCGGCCAGTTTGCGGATTAGCGGTGTCGTTTGGTCATCGAGAAAAGCGTCACAACTCGCTAAAGTGATCCCAAGTGTTCGCGGCATTGTGGATTGTGTGACTCCGAATGCTTCATCCCGCCTTCGGAGTTCACCGCCGACGACCCACCATTATTTCTAGCGAAATCTAGCTCTATCACCATGACGATCGCTACGGCTCCCTGGCCTGCCTATCCCCAAAATTTGATCAACTATGATGCCGTGACGGCGGTTCCTGACATCTGGCCGATCGCGATCGCCAAATTCGGCGATGCCCTCGCGCTCCACGATCCCCACAGTACGCCCGAAGTCCGCGTCACCTTTCGCGATCTTTACGCCCAAATCCAACAGTTTGCCGCCGGAATGCAAGCCCTCGGCATCCTACCGAACAGCTCGGATCAGGGCGATCCGTTGCGGGTGGCTATTTTTGCGGATAACAGTCCCCGTTGGATGGTTGCCGATCAGGGAACCATGCAGGCGGGGGCGGCGAATGTGGTGCGATCGAGCAAGGCCGATCGAGACGAACTGCTCTACATGCTGGCCCACAGTGGCAGTATCGGCGTCATCGTCGAAGATATCGCCACCCTGCGAAAGCTTGATGCCGATCGTGACAGTGAATTTGCCTTTGACCCAGCTCTGTGGGTGGTGTTGCTTTCGGATGAGACACCGCCAACGGATTTAGAACAACCGCGCAAAGTCCTCAATTTTAGTCAGCTTATGGCCTTGGGTGAGGGGCGTACTCCCAGCCCGCACCACCACGATCGCACCAGCCTCGCCACCTTGATCTACACCTCAGGGACAACGGGCAAACCGAAAGGAGCCATGCTCACCCACGGCAACCTGATGCAGCAGATTAGCTCCTTTGGGGCAATTATTCCGATTACTGTGGGTGACAAAGCCCTGTGCATTTTGCCCACCTGGCACGCCTACGAACGAACCTGTGAGTATTACCTTCTCTCCCAGGGTTGCACCCAGATTTACACCAGCATTCGCTATTTCAAAACGGACTTAACGACGTTTCGTCCCCAAGCCACGATCGGTGTGCCGCGCCTGTGGGAGTCGTTGTACGAAGGGGTACAAAAAAGCTTTCGAGCCAAATCCGCCCGCCAACAACAACTGATTCAGACGTTTCTCAAGCTCAGCCAAACGTACCTGAATGCCCGCAACCTCAGCCAAGGCTTAACCCTCGATCCCAGCCCACCCAGCACGGTGGATGTTCTCCGGGCCAAGCTCACCACGATCGCCCTCACACCACTGCACGCCCTGGGTGACAGATTGGTCTATCGCAAGGTCAGAGAAGCCACCGGCGGCCAGATTAAATTTTTTGTGAGTGGTGGCGGTTCGCTCGCGCGACACATCGATCATTTCTTTGCGATCGTCGGGATTAATCTCCTGGTCGGCTACGGCCTGACGGAAACCGCGCCGGTGTTGGCCGTGCGCCGCATTGAGGCCAATATTCCGGGTGCTTCTGGGCCACCGATTCGCGATACGGAATTAAAAATTATCGATCCAGAAACCCGCCAAACCTTGCCCCGTGGCGATCGCGGTCTAGTGCTCGCCCGAGGCCCACAAATTATGCGCGGTTACTTCCGCAATCCCGAGGCCACCGCGAAGGCGATCGATCCCGAGGGCTGGTTTGACACGGGCGATCTCGGCTGCCTGAACCACAACAATCACATCATTCTCACCGGGCGTGCAAAGGACACGATCGTCCTTAGCAATGGCGAAAATATCGAGCCGCAACCCCTCGAAGATGCCTGCCTGCGGAGTCCCTACATCGACCAGATTATGATCGTCGGCCAAGATCAAAAACAACTGGGTGCGTTGATTGTGCCGAACTTCGAGGCGATCGTGGCCTGGGCGACCGAACAGGGTCTCACGATTGACACAACCCAGACACCGCCCCTAGACCTGGATACACCCGACTTGATTAAATTGCTGCGTCGTGAGATCGATCGCGAAGTGCGCGATCGGCCAGGATTCCGCGCGGATGATCGGATCGGCCCGATTCGGCTCATTGCTGAAAACTTCTCGATCGAAAACGGTCAAATGACCCAAACCCTAAAAATTAAACGCCCCGTCGTGACCGATCGTTATCAAGACATGATCACGACCATGTTTGACTAGGGTGACAAACCCTTCCCCTTGGACGGATCAAATGCGGACAGGCGGGGCATTCCCGCCCCACATTTGCCTCGGGTCACGGCTTGGGGTACAACGGATCGAGATTCTTCTTTTGTTTCCCGTCCGTTTGCGATCACGATCAGGTTACACAAACCGTGTCTTATGGCACGGTTTTAGCCTGTTTAGACCGGTATCGTCATCGGCAAACCGGCGAGATCCAGATCGTCCCCCTCGCTTTAGAGCGCCTTTTTCACCACGATGGAATTCGATACCTCCAAGCTCTTGCTGAAACGCACCATTACCGTGAAAGCGATCGTGACCGAACGCTGGAAAACTGAAGCCCAGGAACAACTGCAAAAACAGATCGATCGTCTGGATGGCCAGCTTCAACAGCTTGAAGTGCAAGGACATCGAACGATCGGAGACATTCAACAACAACACCCGGACACCGCCGCCTCTGACTTACCTCCCCTCGTGCGCCAACAGATTGACAACGTGCAAATTCAGGTCAATCAGAAAAAAAGTCAGCTCCTCGAACAAAAAAACCAAATTTTGCAACAGCTTCAGCAAGTCCAGACCGTACAGTTGGGTCAGGAAGTAGATCAGGGGCAAATTGACAGCATGTTTCAGGTGGGCATCGGAGACAATTTAGTCAAAAAACTTCAGGTGGAAGTGCTGCTCGAAGATGGCATCGTCCGCGAAATCCGTGGTGTACTGTGAGGCTCACGATCGCCGCTGCGATCGGCGACCCCGTAGCGCTACCACCCGCGACATCGCATGACCGGCGAGTTCGAGTCGCAACCACCCCCGTCTCAGCTCAAGTTCACCCGAACCGTACAGCCCTAGGCTAGGGGCTGTGCTCCGTTACACTTAAAGCGTTGACCCCGTATTCGGTTTCAGCCCCTGGTTTTTGGGTTGGGTCGGGCGCTCAACGGCTGATCCCACAAGAAATCTTGTGTTAACTGAGCACGCGCCCTAGGATTTGAATTCAGGATTCCTTGAGCTATTCGCCCGTGATCGACCCCTCTTTGCGCGATGCGTCACCCGCGACGTTTGGTACGGTTTATCTTGTGGGAGCTGGACCGGGTGATCCGGGCTTACTGACCCTAAAGGGGCGTGACTTGCTGCAAACCGCCGATGTGGTGGTCTACGATGCCCTAGTCAGTGAGCCGATTTTGGCCATGATTAACCCCCAAGCCCAGCTCATTGACGTGGGTAAACGGAGCGGTCGGCATACGCTGCCCCAATCGGAGACGACACGCCTGCTGATTGACCTGGCACAGGATACCGCCGTGATTGTGCGCTTGAAGGGGGGCGATCCCTTTGTCTTCGGTCGTGGTGGCGAGGAGATGGAAGATTTAATCGCGGCGGGAGTGCCGGTGGTTGTGGTTCCCGGTGTGACCTCAGGGATTGCGGCTCCGGCCTATAGTGGTATTCCCTTAACCCATCGGGCCCATAGCTCCTCGGCGATTTTTGTGACGGGACATGAGGAAAGTGATAAGTATCGTCCCAGTGTGGATTGGCAGGCGATCGCCAAGGCTGCCGAAACCATTGTGATTTACATGGGTATTCACACCCTGCCCCAGATTGTGCCGCAACTCCTCGCTGCGGGAAAAGATCCCAGCACACCGATCGCTCTGATCCGCTGGGGCACTCGACCCAATAGCGAAACCCTGATCGCAACCCTGGGAACGGTGGTTGAGCATGTGCAGGAAACGGGGTTTTCGGCTCCGGCGATCGCCACGATCGGCACGGTTGTCAATTTGCATAACCTTGCATGAACTGCGCGTTCCTAGAACACCTGAGAAGGCCCCTGTTACCTCCCGATGATTTCCTATGCCATTGCCCTCACCATCACGATCGATCGATCCGTGGAACTTCCATGCCCTATGTGCAGCCCTGACCGCTGAGATCGCCCAGGGGCATTGGCAAGCCGTCAGCATTCAACTGAAGGACTGGTCGGCCAAGGTTCGCGGCACGTTCGATGATCCGGCGGATCGACAGGAGTTACTGGCCCTGGGGATGGCATTACTCCAGAGCG
>RDYZ01000417.1 GCA_004293855.1 Oscillatoriales cyanobacterium
ACGATCGTCGGCTCAATACTGGTCTTGCCCAGCGCTCGTTTAACAAAATGACGTAAAAATTGAGCGCCCCATCGCCCAACAAAGAAAATGGCAATGACGATAACAAGCTTGAGTCCCAGGGATACGCCGACCTCTTGCAGTTGTGCTAGTAATCCATTGAACTGCTCCAATGATTTTTCCATCATTCAACCCTGTAACAAAATATAAAGTTAACTGTAACTCGAAATATCTATGCCCTCTCCGACCCCTGATTCGCGTCCCAATCAACGCCACCCCCAAGCCCGAGAAGATGGCCTGGTGGTTCAGCAAATTTTGACGGGCGATCGTACGGATCTGAACCTAGCCGAACTGGCGCGGCTCCGCATTCGCTATCGGGGTTTTCCAGGAGCCTACGACATTCAGGAGAATCTCGATCGTGCCCTAGAGCGGTGGAATCTCACCGAAGAGGAGTTATTTCAGCAAGCACGCGCCATCCATGCCAGCCAGCCAATTTATCAGGCCCGGACGACGAAAAAAGACGAGGAAGATTGGAGTTAAGTCTTGATCTTGAGCTGTGGATGAGGTGTGGGTCTGAAAATATGGCAACCTGTACTGCGGTGACGCTTCGACTTCGGACGCCCAGCCTGGGACTACTTGTGTTATGACCGACCTTCCGACCTGTTCCGCGATCGTCGTGACCTACAACGGACGCGACTACCTCGATCGCTGCCTTGGCGCCCTGCTCGATCTCGACTACCCCGCGATCGAAATCCTGGCGATCGATAACGGTTCACGCGATGGATCGGTTGCCTATCTGCGTGAGCAGTTCCCGAGTGTCACCGTCTATGAAAATACGAGCAATAATTTCGCCAGTGCGGTGCAGTTGGGTATCGATCGCAGTTCCGGCGAGTTTGTCGCACTGGTGAATAACGATACCCAGCTCGATCGTCAGTGGCTGCGGGTGCTCGCGGACTATCTGCGGGCCAAGCGGCACGTGGGGGGCGTGGCGGGAAAAATCTGCTTTCCCGATGGGCGGATCGATAGCGTCGGCCATGTGCGGCTTGCGGACCACTATTGGAGCGATCGCGGCATTGGGGAGCGCGATCGGGGACAGTACGATCGCATCGAAGCGGTGGAGGGGCTGTGCTGGGCGGCGGCGCTGTTTCGGCGGGACTGTTTGGCGGAGGTGGGCGAGATCGATCGCCAGTTTGTCATGTATTTCGAGGACGTGGACTACGCCGAACGCTGTCGCCGTGCCGGTTGGGAACTGCACTATGTCCCGGAGGCGATCGCAATCCACGAGGGCGGCGCTTCCAGCCAGGGCAGCAATCTCACCGATTATTTTTGCAATCGTAACCGGTTTTTATTTTTAGCCAAACACGAGCCGGATCAGTTGCTCGGTGCGATCGACACCTCCGGATTTGTGATCCGCCAACGCTGGGATTGGCTCCTGGAGGCGATGACGATGGCGTGGCACAAGCTCATGGTGCATCACGAGGCGGCCACGGTGGAACGGCTGCTACCGGAGTTGGTTGATCGCGTGGCGAGCCTGTGTGGTAACGCGGGTGTTGATCTGGCCTTGGCAAAGTTAAGCGCGATTCATGGCGATCGCCCCCTGACGATCGCAATCTACGACCATGCCCTACACACGATCGGCGGTGGACAACG
>RDYZ01000131.1 GCA_004293855.1 Oscillatoriales cyanobacterium
CCAATCGACCAGTTGCGGTACGCATTCTGGCGCGAAAACCGGATGTTCTTTTTCTTTTGCGGCTGGTTCCGTGCAGGGTTTGCTGTGTCATTTCGATTTCTCCCGTCTTGTTACTTTACTTTTGATTAATATTCACAATCTTCTAGTATACCATAGAGTGGTTTTCTTGGCAATAATATTTTTCCGAGTTGATATGTATTGAGAGTTGAGTTAAGTTGCGATCGCAGCCTTGAATGATTAGTAAAGGCTAGAATCACGATTTCTTTAGGTGCTGCGGGGTTATTGGTTATTAACCTCTGACATCTATCGAAAGCATTGCGAAAAATGGGATGTTTGAAAAACTATGCGTTAAAATGCCAAATATAGCCAAGCGGAAAAAACAGATGGATGCCACAGTATTAACCCCTACTCCGAATCCTTTAACCCAATTAACTTATCAAGTTCTAATTGAAAAGCACGATGAAGACCTCTACAGCGCAATAGTTTGGGAATTGCCAGAATGTAGAAGCTCAGGAGCTAGTAAAGAAGAAGCTTTAAAAATTTTACATCGATTGTTGACCGAGCGTCTCAAAAAAGTCGAAATAGTCTCTATGACAGTAGACATTCCCAAAGCTGAGAATCCTCTGATGAAGTGGGCAGGAGCGTTTAAAAACGATCCGCACTTTGATGAGATGCTAAAAGATATTGCAGAACTGCGCCACGACAGGAATGCAGAAATGGCAGAATATTACGATCGACTCGATTCGGAGGCAGAAGCCACCAATAAAGTTGATGTGGAGGAAAGAGCTAAGTGACTTTGTGGATATTTGATACAGACCATACCACACTTTTTCAGCAGGGTAATCCACAAATCGTGCAGCGTGTCAGTGCAGTTAATCCAAAAGATATTGCCATTACGCTCGTTACATTTGAAGAGCAAATGTATGGACGACTTAACCGTATCAGGCGAGCGACATCAGGGGATGAAGTAATATCAGCTTATGCAAGTCTGCGAAAAACCATCAACTATTTAACCGATTTTGAGTTGCTTGACTTCGATCGAGATGCTGAAAATTATTATAGGGAATTTTTGCGGCAAAAAATCCGCGTTGGCACGCAAGATTTACGGATTGGGGCGATCGCACTTTCAAACAGCGGTGTTCTACTTACCCGGAATCGCCGAGATTTTGAAAGAATCCCTGGATTGAGGTTTGAAGACTGGTCAGTGTAATGATTGGAATGTGCGATCGAGCATGATGTAGTTGCTGTTTCAAAGGTGCGATTAAGTCTTAGGGTAGCATTGTAATTCCATCTTCTCTCCCTTTCCCATATCGAATAATTCTTTTTCCTGGGAAGTCGATATGATCTTTTATTTGCAGTCTCAATCCCTCTGTCAATCTCATATGGCAGTAAGAAGAATTTGACATACATCCGTAATCTGCGGTATTCTTGTACTATATATATTGTAACTTAGAGGATCGTAAAAATGAAGCAACCTTCCAATATTGGAAAATATGTCTTGCATCTTTTTAAGGCTTATTGGCGCTGGGTTAATCAAGTAGCTGACAATCAGAAAATTCCTGAACATAAATTAAATGAAATGGTTCAAAAAAGGCAATTCAAGACTCCAGAGGAGGCGGAGCGTGCTACCAAACGTACAATGAAGGGAGTTTTGGTTGCTATCCCATTTATCTTTTTATCAATTCTAATATGGGGCATATTGCCTAAATCAGAGAATCAGTCGGTAGTTGTCCAACCCACTGAGAGTCCAAATTCGCCGCAGCCTGAGCAATCTACCAAAAGTTCAACACCTTCTCAACCGAATAGTTCAGATCAGTCTTCACAGATGACTGCGCTGGACTTCAGATCGCTCCTACCGCCAGAAAATGAGGAAATAAGAAACTTCATTCTTTCAGATCCGTGGCTTGGGGGTTTTTTGCAAAACGTTTGGATTGGTTATGTCACAAAAGCCGACTTGATCGACAGAGGGTTTTATATTAACGTCCTTTATAAACATACTGGGGAGGGAGAAGGATCGGCAGCAACAGCGAAAGGAGCGTGTTCACCAATTGGCTTCAATGGAGCTTTCATCTGTGGACGTGGGATGATGCAAGCCTACCAATGGGGAATACAAAGTGATGAGGCTATTCGCAGGCTTAACATTCTTGAGGAACAATGGGCAAAACGTTAATTAGTCGTGGGCTAACAACTCTGGTTTAGCGGACTGATACCATTTTTCTATGAAGCTGCATGGAATAGATCCTTTACTGGAAAGGATTTCAGGCTAACCATTCCGTGCAGCTTCATAGTGAATTGGTATGACCCAAACTGTTGGTGGGCGTAGGGTGCGCCTACTGTGAAAAATCCCTATCTACATATCGACAATTCTGCTCGCGACGCACCTGACCACAATGGTAAGATCGACCAACACAACATTTATTGTGTACCAATCTTTTGTTAAATGGAACAGTGTTCCTTACCCGAAATACAGAGGATTTCAGGTAAGTGAACCATGTTGATTTACGCGAACAAAAAAATGCCCGTTTCCTAACTTAGATATTGCAACTCATATCGTCAGATAATTGACTGAAACGAGCATTTTCCCGATAGTCTACCGGGCAGTCAATCACGCAGGGAACATCTTGAGCCAGCGCTTCCTTCAGGATAGGAATAAAATCGGTGGCGGATTCCACGCGATAGCCTTTTAAACCCATACTTTCGGCATATTTTACAAAATCGGGATTGCCAAATTTGACGAAATGTGAATGACCAAAGTGATCTTCCTGCTTCCATTCAATTAACCCGTAGCCGCCATCATTAAAGATGAGAGTGACAAAATTAGTACCGACGCGCAACGCAGTTTCTAACTCTTGAGAGTTCATCATAAAACCGCCGTCGCCCGTGGCTGCTACTACTTTGCGATCGGGATAAACGAGTTTTGCCGCCACCGCGCCGGGAATCGCAATCCCCATCGCAGCAAATCCGTTGGAGATTAAACAGGTATTCGGGCGATCGCAATGATAGTGCCGCGCGATCCACATTTTGTGAGCCCCCACATCAGATATGAGAATATCTTCCGGGCCCAGCACTTGCCGCAAATCGTAAATCAGTTTTTGTGGCTTGATCGGGAAACCATCATCCTTAGCATATTGTTCGTACCCAGCGCGAATATCTGCCCGCAATTGCTTAGCAAAAGGATCAGTCTTCTCCATGCGATCGGCACGCTGCAAAATTTCATTGAGCGAATCCGAAATATCCCCCACAACTTCTACAACAGGAATATAACTGCTATCAACTTCTGCTGGCAGAGCTCCTACGTGAATAATCGGAATTTTGCCGTCAGGATTCCACTTTTTCGGGGAATATTCAATTAAATCGTAGCCAACAGCAATCACTAAATCCGTTTCTTCAAAAGCACAGCTAATGTAATCCCGTTTTTGCAATCCCGTCGTCCAAAGTGCCAAAGGATGAGTGTAAGGAATTACGCCTTTGCCCATAAAAGTATTAGCGACGGGAATATTTAATCGAGTCGCAAATTCTGTCAAAGCATCGCTAGCATTAGCCCGAATCGTGCCATTTCCTACTAAAAGCAAAGGACTTTTCGCCTTGGAAATTGCCACAGCAGCTTTATTCAGACTTTGGTAAGCACCAAAAGTTTTTTCGCGGTTATCTTTAGTGAGCGGCTCTCCTTCGACAGGCATTGCTGCGATGTTTTCGGGCAAGTCAATGTGAACTGCTCCCGGTTTTTCACTCTGAGCTACTTTAAAGGCTTTGCGGACAATTTCTGATGTCGTACTGGGGCGGACAATTTGAGCATTCCACTTAGTAACCGGAGCAAACATAGCCACCAAGTCCAAATATTGGTGCGATTCTATGTGCATTCTATCCGTGCCGACTTGTCCGGTAATTGCTACTAGAGGAGCGCCGTCTAAATTCGCATCAGCAACACCTGTAATTAAGTTAGTTGCGCCGGGGCCCAAGGTGGACAAGCAAACGCCTGCTTTGCCGGTAAGGCGGCCGTAAACGTCTGCCATGAAAGCGGCGCCTTGTTCGTGGCGAGTAGTAATAAATTTAATTGAAGAGTGTCTTAGGGCTTCTAAAACTTCTAAATTTTCTTCTCCGGGAAGTCCGAAGACGTATTCTACGCCTTCGTTTTCTAAACATTTGACCAAGAGTTGAGCTGTGTTCATTTCCGTTTTTTCCTCGGTTACTCAGGATTTGTTGTTCTCAAACAATTTACAAGGTTGGGATTTATTGTACAACTTTTGAGGCTGACAAAGTTTTTAGCCGCCCTCAGTCAACTTCTTGCAAAAATCTAATGTTGAATTTTTAACCGCAGATCAACGCGAATTAACGCAGATGGATTGAGGTTTTTGCAAGAAGCCGATCGAGCTTTACTTATTTTACCCACACTGTTTTAATGTTGACAAATTCGTGAATTCCTTGGATGCTCAATTCGCGTCCGTAACCGGAGCGTTTGATGCCGCCAAAGGGCAATCTGGGGTCGGATTTTACTAAGCCGTTGATGAATACGGCGCCTGCTTCTAGTTCGGAAATAAATCGATCGCCTTCTGAGCTTACTGTAGTCCAAGCTGTCGCGGCTAAGCCAAAAGATGTATTGTTGGCTAGTTCGATCGCCTCATCGATGTCTGCAACTCGAAATACTAACGCTACGGGCCCGAAAAATTCTTGTTGGCGCGCCGCAGCATCCAGGGGAATATCTGTCAAAATAGTTGGCAAGTAGAAATTGCCGGCTTTCTCTGACAGTGCGCGGCCGCCTGTCAAAAGTTTTGCTCCTGACTGAATGCAAGCTTGCACTTGATTGTCCAATTCTTTAAGAATTGTCGGAGTAGCTAAAGGGCCGATATCGGTTTCTGGCAACATCGGATCGCCTACTTTCAATTCCTCGAATTTTTTGACAAATCCTTTGATGAATTCATCGGCGATTTCTTCTACTAAAATAAAGCGTTTAGCAGCTACGCAAGTTTGGCCGTTATTTAGCATCCGCGATGTTACAGCAGTTGATAAAGCTGCTGGTAAATCGGCGCTGGACATCACAATAAATGGGTCGCTTCCTCCCAATTCCAACACTACTTTTTTCAAATTTTTGCCCGCATTTGCTGCTAAACTTTCGCCGGCTGGTTCGCTACCGGTGAGAGTTGCTGCTTTGACGCGATCGTCCGCAACGATTTTAGCTACTTTGTCGGCGCCCACTAGCAAAGTTTGAAAAACTCCTTCGGGAAACCCTGCTTCGGCGAAAATCTCTTGAATTTTTAGAGCGCACTGAGGCACGTTGGAAGCGTGTTTGAGCAAGCCGACGTTGCCCGCCATCAGCGCCGGCGCGGCAAACCGAAAAACTTGCCAAAATGGGAAATTCCAGGGCATGACGGCTAAAATAGCGCCCAGTGGCTGGTAGCGGACAAAGCTGCTGCTAGCGTCGGTGGTTGCGGGTACGTCTGCCATAAATTGAGCGGCATTTTTGGCGTAAAAGCGGCAAACTAAGGCGCATTTTTCTACTTCGCCGATCGCCGATTTAAGCGTTTTGCCCATTTCCAGCGTCATCATTTCCGCGAAAATTTCGCGATCGCGCTCCAAGATATCCGCAGTTGTCTGCATCCAGATTGCTCGCTGCTCAAACGGCTGGTGGCGGTAGTTGTTAAAAGCTTGCTGTGCTAATGCCAGCTTAGCTTCTATGGCCTCATCTGCGATCGGCTCGAAAGTTTTCAGCGTTTCTCCCGTTGCCGGGTTGATAGTAGAAATACCCATTGTTCTATCTCCGTTTCAAAATATACAAAACTCCCTTATAGTTTTGAAGCTAGTTCGGGAGTTGTATTGATGTATTACAAAATTTGGATTTACCAGCCATACTTTTAGATATTGCTAATTTGCAAGTGCCGGGATTTGTTTAAATCTCTCTGTTTTTAATTATAGTGCAAAGTATTAATTGCAAATCTTAAGAAATTTTGTTTTTAAAGTTTATGTTGGCGATCGAAGTGGCAAATGCTTCCCAGGCAGAGCCTCTTGGGTGCATCTGGTTTTTGAAGCCTGAAGAAGCATGACCGCATATAAGTTATTAGTTATCATCTTATGTTGACTACGGTCATGCTTCGCCCCTACGGATATATTTGCCTTGCGCCAGATGCACCCGAGCCTCTTAACCCATATTCAGAGGCTCTACCTCGGCTGGGAGAATCGACAATGGAGGCAGAGCCTCCGCATCTCCGTTACCAGGCAGAGCCTGATAACGAGTAACTACACGCTCCTAAACAGACTTTTCCTCGATGTAATTCTGCACGTAAGACTGATAGTAATACCTGCTGCCTTTATCGTTATTGGCCACCATTCCCAACAGCGGAATCCCCGCCATTTTCAAATCTTCAAAAGCCAACAACAGCGCCTCCCGCTCAGTTTGATGCAGCCCCACCACTAGCATCAATCCGTTAGTATGAGCCGCCAACAAATTCGCATCTGCCAAACCCAACAGCGGCGGAGTATCGTAAATAACTAAGTCAAAATGACTTGCCAAAGCTGCCATTAAATGCTGCATTTTTCGGGAAGACAGCACCTTTGTGGGATCGGGAGGCACTGGCCCGGATGTTAACACAAATAGGTTTTCATCGCGGGGCGATCGCAAAATCACCTCTTCGACATCCACATCCTCGGCAATTACATTGTGCAAGCCTTGCCAATTCGGCAAACCCAGCATTTCGTGCACCTGCGGCCTCCGCAAATCCGCATCCACCAACAGCACTTGCTGGCCCATTGCCGCCGCCGCCCGTGCCAGATTTACCGCCACCGTTGACTTACCGTCAGCAACTTGACAAGACGTAATTACGCAAGAAGCGATCGGACTATTAACATTTAACAACCGAATATTAGCATTGAGCGATCGAAAAGCCTCTTGAAAAGCATCCGTCGGCACCGGCGAACTTCCCACATCAATCGTAGTTCCCTCAGCAGGTGGCAGTCTCAAAATTTTATCGCTAGCAGGAATTACCCCCAACAAAGGCAACCGAATCGAATGTTTGACATCCTCAGGAGAATTGAACACAGTTTTATTATTAAACCGTTCCGCCAACTGCGCCGCCAGCATCCCAAACAACAAACCAGCCAATCCCCCCAAA
>RDYZ01000418.1 GCA_004293855.1 Oscillatoriales cyanobacterium
CTGTGATTCTGGTGATTCCTGCGACTTCTAGGACGATCGCAGCTCTTCACTCGCCAGCATCGTCACAATGTTCATCAGGTCTTCAAAGGTACAGGCAAAGGTTTGGGTGGGTTGGTCATAGCCCTTGAGATTGACGATCGTTGAATGCAACGCGCTACAGTCCACCGGTAAAGCCGACAATGCCTTAAACGTGGTTTCTCCGAGGGCGATATCTTTGCCGATTTCCTTCGTCGCCGACTCCAGGCGAAAGGCGGCATTGACCGTATCGCCCAAGGCGGTGTAGTCAGGCCGATCGCCGCTGCCCGTATTGCCCACCATCGCGTATCCCGTATTAATTCCCGCCCCGATTTTGAGCGGAAAGGGCAGCGTATATTTCGTGTTGAGCGCCTGCGTCATTTCCGAGAGCGCGGACAGGGCCTGACAAATATTGCGAACCTCCTCGGGGCTCGCCACCTCGGATTTGTGAAACCAGACGGCCATCACCGCATCGCCGATATACTTATCAACCCAACTGCCAGCATCACGGATGATATTGCCCGCCTGTCGAAACCAGGTGCCGATCAGCTCGGACAATACCTGTTCATCGAGTTGTCGCGTCAACACTGTAAATTGGCGAATATCCACCACCATGACCGAGATCAAACGGCGTAGCGACAGTACCGCCGTTGCCCCATCTTCCGTATCAAAATCGAGAGATTCCTCGCGCTGAACTTGCATCGGCGAGTAGAACACGAGATCCGTTTGCCCGATCGTTAAGCGATCGCTATGACGCAACCGCACCGGAATACTGACCCGGCGACCGTTGACAAACGTACCATTACGACTGCCGAGATCGATGAGGTAATACTCCCCATCATCGGTCCGCTGCAACATCGCATGGGACCTAGATGCCCAGCGATCGGGCAACGTGAACGTATTATCGCTACCGCGTCCAAACGTCCAACAATTGCCGACATCGAGCAGAAGCTGATGGGAAGCGGCCTCCGTGCGTAGGATGAGATGAGGAGGAGATTTCAAGACAGTGGAAGAAAATGAACGAACACGTTGGAGGTCAGCCATCTCTGTTCTATCACCAGATGCGATCGGTTGCCGACTCTCGCATGAGTCTTTATCTCGTCTTCATCCCAACGGGGAGAGAATCCGGGATGCCTTCGATCGGTCACCGGGCTGGAATGGTAACCATGACGAGGCATCGCGAGGATAGGCTCACGCGGCCCCAGATTTCAGGATGATCGGCCAGACCGGTTGCGTTTTCAGGACGTCAACCATCAACGAACTGTCGCCACGCTGCGATCTTTGGTCGCTGGGATAAAGCACCAGAGCAGATTTGTTAAGATAGTTAGTATCCAGGGAATAGATCTACTGAGATTCGTCACCGAATTATGACGCGCCACGCGATCGGTCTACTATCCCCTCATCACGCGGCTTGATAGCGGTCAGAATTGCAAATCCTAATCCTAATTAAAGATTCACGCTCTAGGGTTTTCGATTACCATTAAATGCGAAACGGCTGAATACTTATAACTAAATGTTCAGCTAGTTATCTAAAAAAAATCTCCGTCCAAGCCAAGGATTATTCTGTGAGCCGCGATCAAGCTCTCGCCCGATCGATGCGGCCTTGTTCACGATAATCATC
>RDYZ01000132.1 GCA_004293855.1 Oscillatoriales cyanobacterium
GTTGCCGACGGTGACGATGGTATTGTTGGTGGTGATTTTGCTGACGGTGGCGATTACTCTGCGATCGTTCGATCGGGCGAATAATGCTCGGAATGTGCGGGTCAATCAGCAGGTATTGGCGGCGGCTACTCCGGCGATCGATCGGGCGAAAGCGAAAATTCAGTTCCTGCTACAGCAAACCCAGAATCGGGGTACGCCTTCGGATCGAGACTTGTACTTGCCGCTGGCGATCGCAAATCCCGTCACTACAGTTGATAGTTATACGTTTGGGGACGAGGATCGCCTGAGACTTAAGTATGACCTAAACGGTGACAACAGCATAAGTCCAGATCTTAAGGCTACTGATTCTGGCTTTAATATCGAAAACAACGAATCGATAAATACTGCTTGGAGATATCCCGTTGATACAAATGGAGATGGCAAATTTGATAATTTTACTCTCTACGGTATATTCTTCCGCACCCCCCCAAGAGATGACGCTCCTAACAGTCTTACCCTGGGCGACTTCTTAAGAAAAAGAGAGCCGTTGGAAGCAAGAAAGCCACCGCAGAGGAAACTTAAGGCTGGTTGCGAACAGGGTGGAGGTACTGTCGCTACTTTAGCGGGGGACTCAGGCTGGTACAGGATAGACGGCAAACTTAAAAAAAGTTTCTTTGTTTATACAGTTAACGTACCGATGACAGCAGCAGATGTTGCTGCCAATCCTAGTAAACCGTATCAAGAATTCACAGGAAATTCTAGTATTTCAGCCCTGGAATATCAGCAAGACCAAGCTCTTATTCCGATCCCCAACAACGCGGTTGTTTATGAAAACGATCTAGACATATCGCCGGGACCTCCGTTGAATTTAAACGGGCGGATATTCACAAACAGTAATTTGCTAGTGACAGGGTTTAATAATCCTAACAGCGTAAAATTTTATCAGGTCAGCAGCCCAGATTCTTGTTTCTACGAACAAGAAGGTAGCAAAATTGTTGTCGCTGGTAATGTAGTAAATGGTTGGTCTGGTGACGACACGGTTAAGAATGCAGTGGACGTGCACCTTTTCAAAAAAGGTAGCCTGCCTACGAGCGGAAAAAACGCATTCATGCTGAGTAAAAAATTAGAAATTAAGGCGGGTACAACGGAATCAACAAGCGATTCTAGATTGAATGTTCTTTACAACGACGAAGCCTATACAAAGCGCCTAGATTTGCTAGTTGAAGCGCAGATGGGAGACCCCGCCAACCCCAACCTGGAGGCTAACGATCCGTTGTCAGTGCGGCAGCGACTGCAAAGCCAAGATCGCAAACAAGCGCTGACAGAATATTTTAAACAGATGCTCCGCAAGGTTCCCTTTGCGGAAGTGCCGCTTGGAGGAGACGCAACGGCGGGCTACGGTCTTCCGTGGTCAAAACCTGCCGGAACCCCACCCATTCTAGAAAGCAAAGAGACCCTAAGACCCATAGACCAATGGAGTTTGCTCAATGATTCCGAAACCAAAGTCAACCTAACGGTTGGTCAGCTAGAAGCAACAGACCCCTCAAAAGAACCTGAAGAAGAAAATTTTCTGGGCGATCGCGTTGTGGTAGGCAACAACCTACCAGCCAAGAGATGGGACGCCACCAAATCGGAATTTACCAGTAAGGAGGAAAAAATAGCAGGGGAGTGGAATAAAACAGACCCCCCAGATCCTAATTTTCCGCGCACTCGATCGTCCCAGGCGACAAAGATCGCTGATGTAGGAACGACCGATCGCGGCAGTTTTTGGGAACAAGCAGCAGCGACAATACCTAAAAATCCCTTGGATGGCATTGGCGGTTTGCGCGTCATCACCAGTGCAGGGGTTTACGATCGCACTAATTCATTCCTGCCGCCGCCTAGTTGGATAAATCCTTCAAATGCTGCCACCGTAACAGGGGACACGGCTACTTACGACGACCCAGCAACGCCCGCCACTGAGCAGTACCGTGTGGTCTGGCCGGACTCCATGCCGATGTCACCGTTGGGACTGGGGTCACAAGTATATGATAATGTTGCCGGTAACTGGACTCCCTGGCTCCCAGCTTGGTCTAGTCCTACCGATATCAGCGCCACTCTCCCACCAGCAGTCGCCTCTACTACTCTACTTCCAGGTATTGTTGAGCAGGCTACCACCGCTAAGAAATATGCCAAGGGCGACTTGCGGATGCGGGCGACAGCAGTCTATCACTACAAAAAAGACGGCGGCTACGATCCCACCGTACCAACGAGCCTTGATAACGTTAAGCCATTTGCTTGCGTCAGCAGCTATTACGACCCTAGCACTGCTTCCACAGCGAGAAACATTTCGACGGGAAGCCTACCCGATGTCAGCGGCGAGGTAGGACTGGGAACCCGGCAAGCCTTGATCGGCTCCAACAACGGCATCACCTACGGCCCCCCTACAAGAGTGCGACCCGCTGCTTCAAACCTGAACGCCACTACAGGCTTGCTGAGCGGTGGAGATCCAATTTTGGTGGCCCAGGCAAACTTGGTCTTCCCCGACGGTCGGTTTGCTAATAAGCCGTTGAGAGATGCTCTTGTGAAAGCAGACACCGATCGCAATTTGGCAGAAAAAGCTGCTATTGACTCGACTAATTGCGCCATACAGATACTTGACGGCTCGATCGGCACTCCCAACCCCGCACTGATTCCTCACGGGGCTATTCAAGAAGTAGCATTTTTGAATGCCAGAGAAATCAAGGCGATCGATCGCGATGACCCGGGTACCAACGTTAACGAAGCCTTTACGCTGAGCAGCCCGACCACAGTTCCCCAAGCAGCAAAACTAACAGGGGACTACAACCAGCCCTTAGAAGAACGGCAACCCCTAGAAATTCGGGCCACTCAGATAGACCTCAATCTACTGCGAAGGACTAAATTGGGAACGGACGAGTATTTACTACCAAACAGCGGGATTATTTATGCCACTCGCGACGATGCGCTGCCCGATCGCAGCGATCGCCCTGGTCTTGCCGCAGGTGGCATAAATGAAAGTAGCAGCGCAACAGTCAGCCCCACAGATTCCCTGCTAGACCCTACTCGCAAGCCCAACGGAATTCTACTTGTGAATGGTCAGCAGCTAGGCAGAGTTCCTGGTTCCTCCGCTACTGTGGCGGATGTAGTCAAGGAAAAGGGGCTAACTTTGGCATCTAATTTGCCTGTTTACATCAAAGACGAATTTAACCCTCACTCCGGCGAAGAATTTACTCAGGCCGTGGGTGATTGGAGTACCTTTTACGATCGCACAGCCGCAAACCTCAATAAGAACTTTGCCTGTCGCCCAAAGGACCCCAGATTAGGTGGTAAATGTACAACAGGGGACACCTGGCGTCCCGCAAACATACTGGCAGATGCTGTCACACTCCTTTCACAAAATTACCGTTTTGGCTTCCGCAACGAGGGAGATTTTGACCTGAGAAATAATGCCGGTGCTGCTGCTGTAATGCCTCGCAAACAGCAAGGATTTTACAGCAACAACTTTGTTACTAACGGACTTTCCAGCGGGGCGTTCAAGGATGACGGCAATTTAAAGGCACAAGCAGAGGCGATAACTGTGACAGACGCTAACTATGTCACCACCACTCCCCCGATTACAAGTTCTTACTTCAACAACTTTGTCACCCCCGTCCAGCGGCGCGGTAAATTCCCAGAGTATTTGATGGAAGTTTGTAACAAAATCCCGGTTTATGCCTGTACGGATGCAGACTGGTTCGTCAATCCGCAAACTCAGATCCGTGCAAATGTTGGTGTGTCCTCTGCCGATTGGCTAGCCGGAACAACTGCTGCTCCCCCAGCGCCCCAATATCAACGCTTCCCCCGCCGAGTTGCTTTTCAAAGAAACCGCCCTGCAAATGATCTGGTGCTAGATGCAAACAACAATCCAACGCCTTTAGGGATTAGTGGCACAACAGTTGTTGCTGGGCCAGGCACAAATTTAACAACAGATAATTCTCTGTGGTTTGCGACGACTGCTACGGCTGGCGGTACTACAGTGACTTACGGTTCAAAAAAATTTCCTTATGTGTTTAACAAGGCGGTGAAGGACGGGAGCGGTGCAGATCTGCCACAATTAGTCCCAGGAACAAAGTGGCAGCCGCTACTCATGCCGGTTTTGCAGAGCCAAACTGTGACGGCGGCGCCAGCGGCTAGTTCATCTGCCAGTTTGCCAGAAGGTACAGATATTGTGAGGGCGACCGGGTGGATAACGACGGCTGTAGACACAACATTTAATATGGTCGTAGGCTCGAACGATACTCCTTCGCGATCGCTCGGTAATGTCGGTGACTTTAACGGCGGTATGCAAAACTTGCCCCGCTTCTTGGAAAACTGGAATTCCGGGGCAGTTTCCACAAACATCCAGGGTTCCTTTATTCAGTTCGGCCGGAGTGCTTACAGCACCGCGCCCTATACCCCGATTCTAGATCCGGCGGCTCCGCAGCAGACAGATCCAACTAGGTTGCGGAGTCTTTTCGATTCACCGCCCCCACCGAACCTCCCACCCGCAGTCACTTACACTGGCGGTGTTCCAAAAGCTTCATACAGAACTGATGCGGGTAAGGGTAGCCTTCCCTTCTTCAGCCCTCCTGCTCGGAATTGGGGCTATGACTTGGGCTTGCTATCTCAGCCACCCGACTTGTTTACCCGCAAGTTCACGACTCCTCCAACAAAACGAACCCCAGATGAGTATTTCCAAGAAGTACCTGGCAATGACGAGTGGATAGAAACATTGTTGTGTGCTTTCCTCGATAAGGACGGGACCACGAAAGCTGTCAGTGGCAATTTGCGCCCAACAAAATTCTGCACAGACAACACAGGTGGTTAACCATGAATAAGCTACTAAAAGACAACAGCTACTGGCAACCCATCTTATTCAAGGGAGCAAAGACAGAAACAGAATTCAGCAGCCAGCCTACTGAGAGTAAATCTGGCAGTTGCGCCCAAAAACTGAAGCCACAAGATTCTGGCTACACGATTATCGAGTCATTGGTAGCGATGATTGTGGTTTCGGTACTGATGATTGCGATCGCCCCGGTGATGGCCTACTCAGTAGCAATTCGCGTCCAAGCGCGGCGGATCGAACTGGCTGCGATGGCGGGGAGAGCTTACGTTGACGCTCTGAGAGCGGGGGCGATCAGACCTAATGATGCAACAAGCCCAGTAGGTTTCCCTACCGCAGATGCTAATCTTATTCCTGCTGCTCCTACAAGTTCCAATGGTTTGTACTGCGTTGACACGGATGGGGGAGGTTGTATTGGCAACAAAGACTTTTATATTCAGGGTGTTCGTCCCCCAAATAAAGGAACCACTATTCCCACAGACACAGGCTACAACCTGATTGTGCGGGTTTACCGGGCGGATGGGTTTACCAAACCGATGACAACTACACAGCAATCAGTCGCTAATTCGGCTCTTGGCAATCCTCAAGCGCCTTTGGTGGTAATGCAATCACAAATTCCCCCTACTACAGGAGAGGCCTCCTCGTATGGATCGTTGTGTACTCGCCTCCAAGGTGCTCCTGAAAAGTGTACAAATTAAATTCCTTGTGATTAGATTAAAACCGCTCCCCCATTGGACAAAGGAAACAGTCAAAATGAAAACTTTACTCAGGTTGCTTATAAAAAGTCAGCACCAGCGAAACCGCTCCGAGCCAGATCAAACAGAAAAGGGCATGACTCTGGTCGAGCTATTAGTGGGAGCAATCATGGCATTTCTGATCGTCACGCCCATGCTCACCTTTGTAGTCGATATGCTGAATACCGACAGGAGAGAACAAGTTAAATCAAACACCGAGCAAGATCTTCAGGCCGCCGCTGATTTCATCGCCCAAGATTTGAGCCAAGCTATTTATATTTACGATAATAATCCCGCTACTACCAGCACTCCCACCACTACTCCTACAGGCATCCCTGCTATCAAAGACCAACTTCCTAAACCTGCTAATGGAACTCCGATCCTCGTATTTTGGAAGCAGCAACCTAGGAAAAATTCTGTTCCTTTTAACCCAGAAGTTGCTAAGACGGTAAAACCAAACACCTGCGACCAACCAGCTAATGCTCGTAAATGCGACGACACCTATGTACTATCATTAGTTGCCTACTACCTGTTTAAAGACAGTGATACTACTTGGTGTCAGCCTTCAGGAGGCACTTGTCCTACCCGCATTGCTCGCTACGAAATTACGGATGGAATCAAAGACCCTAACGCGACAGATACTACAGATCCTAATTATCCTTACTACAAGGATAGTGAGACAAAAGACACTCAACGACGAGATCCAGCTTTTAATAAAGACTTTGACTTGAGTAAGCCCACAGTAAATGTGACTGTTCCGACGGAACTGATAAATAATAAATCCGGGGCAACCAAGCCCCAGGTACTGGTTAACTACATCGACCACAGTAGTAATACCCAGACGCAATTACCACCCACTGAATGCGAAACGGCTCTTGGTAACCCTAAAGACCAAAAAACCGAACAATTCTTGAAAGAAACAACGCTAAGAGCAACCGATAAAGAAGGTATAAATAGCTTCTATGCTTGTGTTAATACAGAGAAAAACATAGCCAGAGTCACAATCAGAGGCAATAGCCTGCGCCGCCTTCAAGCCAACGATGCAGACTTCAAAACCACCAGTTCGGCATTTTTCCCCACAGCAACCGTCCAAGTAAAAGGTCTCGGTGCGCGAGGAAAATAATTGATTGATGAAACTGATTTAGGAATCGCATATATAGCACATAAAACAGGAAAACAACATGAAAATTCCAATTTTATTCAAATTTTTGCATATTTATAATACCCAAAAAATCGGCAATTCCCCACATACTAAACCGAGAAAAGGCGATGAGGGTTTCACCCTTCTAGAAGTCCTGGTAATCGCCCTGATCGTAGGTATCCTCAGTTCCATCGCCGCTCCCGGTTGGCTGGCTTTCATCAACAATCAAAGGGTGCGCACAGTCAACGATCGCGTTTTGCAAACCTTGCGAAGTGCACAAAGCGAAGCAAAGCGAAGTAAGCGGGATATCACAGTTACATTT
>RDYZ01000419.1 GCA_004293855.1 Oscillatoriales cyanobacterium
CCCCGTGTCCGATTGACCCACCTACACCAGTGCCCCTTGTACATGCTGACATCCCAATCCTTTAATCAGTCCCTGAATCAGTGGATGACTTTCCTGAAGTCACCCCTCGCCATTGCGCTCAGTATCCTGCTGGGTGGTCTTGTTGGGGCCATGCTCCCCATCCTTGTGCCACCACTCGCTTGGGTTGGCAATGCCTATCTTTCGTTTCTGAAGCTCTGCGCCTTGCCGATTATGCTGTCGGCGATCGTCGGCGGAACCTATCGCCTTTTGGGTGAAAAAGACTCAAGCTCAATCATTATTCGACTCCTAGTTGCAGTCTTTGCGGGGTTTATTCTCTGTAACTTGGTGGCGATCGGGATTGGTTGGGTCGCCCAAAGTAGTGAAATTGATCCGGCAACCCTCGCCTCCCTCGGTGCAGAAGTCAACAAAACCGGGATTGATTATCAGCTTTTTGTGTTTGAGGCTCCCCCCCCCGCCGAAGACACCAACCTCGGCTTAGGTGCATTGTTGAATAACCTGATTAGTGACAATATTTTTGCCTCCCTATCCGAAGGTCAAACCCTTGAGGTGCTCACCTTTTCAATTCTCTTTGGCATTGCCCTGAGTCTATTGCCGCACACGAACATTCGGGGCAATTTTATTGCCATACTCGATTTCGTGTTCCAGGCTTTTAACAACATCGTCAAAGTCTCCCTTGCCTTTCTGCCCCTGGCTTTGTTGGGGCTGATTGGTGAGCGGGTTGCCTCAACGGGCATGAGTACGATTCAGCTCATGCTGAAGTTTGTGATCCTAGCCAATCTCTGCTTTGCGATCGCCTATGGGTTGAGTGTGGCGATCATCTGGCTTCAGGCCAAACGTCCGCGCCTCCAACGTCTGCTAGCCAGCATGAAAGAAACATCGGTACTGGCGGTCACCACCTCCAACAGCTTTGCCTGTCTGCCCTCATCACTGACGATGATGAAAGATCTCGGATTTAACACCGAAAAGGTGAATTCACTGTTGCCGATTAACCTGATCACCTTTCGCTACGGAACATCGGTGTATTTTGTGTTGGCGACGATGTTTGTGCTGAATGTCTACCAGGAGCCGTTTGGGGTCAGTACATTTTTAACGGTGTTGTTGGGCTGTATTTTGGCGTCGCTGTCGTCGCTGGGGTTGGTGGGGATTGCGACGCTGTCGTGTATTGAGGTGGTGTGTCGTCCACTGGGGTTACCGGTGGAGGCGGTGTTACTAATTTTTGTGGCGATCGATCCGTTGGTCAATCCTCTGCGGGCGTTGGTGAATGTGTATGCGTCGATGATGGTTACATCGCTGATTACGGACAATCACAATCGTTCCGCGCCAGCGGAAACGCATTTTGCCTCGGTGACTGTGGCTTCACCATCGAGTGGAAATGTCTAACACACCCACTCGAACTTTCGGTTTCTAAGCCGCTTCCAACGGAGCCATCGTGAGCCCCTCGCGTTTAAGCTGCATGTGATAAAACTCGGCCTGCTCTAACGGCCCCGTCCACACCGTCGCCGCTCCTTCAAAATGCACCTGGTTCGTCAGTTCCCACGCCCGATCGGGATTCATATTCGGCACGTAGGTCATCAAACAATGGGACACATGCTGAAACGTATTAAAGTC
>RDYZ01000133.1 GCA_004293855.1 Oscillatoriales cyanobacterium
ATAAACATTTTTTCCTGGAAACATTGACCATAGGATAATTTTAATCAGTAATGCAGGTATAAATTGACACCGAAGTAATGCCGGATCATAGTAAATCGCCAAACTCATAAACCGTGCGGCCATCCAGCCGCGTCGGCGTCGGGTGGGATAGCCAAATAGTGATTTCCAGGCAAACCCTTTATAGCGATTGGCTAAAATACCACGGCGATACTGTTTCAGACGATCGGGAAATGCAGCAACTTCACGCTCTACAATCTGTCGGCTAAATTTTTCATGACAGAGAACATTGGCAGAAATTGACCCTTTATCGGTGTACTGGCGATAAAGAATTTGCGTTTCTGGTACGACGGCAAACTCGTAACGTGCTGCCAATCGAATCCACACATCCCAGTCCTGAGCCGCGACGAACGTTTCATCAAATCCCCCAATGGTAATCATGGCCGATCGCGCTACGAGAGGATTGGAGCCATTACCGATAAAGTCAGACAGTAACAAGGGCAGATGAACATTACCTTCAAAGGTGGATCGGCAATGGATGGGTAAAAGCTGATTTTCTTCGTCGATATACTGTGTCCAGCTATAGGCGATCGTGGCGGTCGGGTGTGCTTGAATTGCCTGATATTGCTTTTCGAGTTTATTGGGTGTCCACAGATCATCGGCATCTAAAAAGGCAACATAGTCACCACGAGCAAGATGCAATAAATGATTACGAGTTTTCTGTACCCCTTGGTGAGCTAAACAATGGATTTGTAAGCGAGGATCGGTATAGGTTGAACGCAAGCGATGAACCGTACTATCTGTTGATCCATCATCTCCGACGAGTATTTCTAAGTTTGTCCAGGTTTGTTTGAGTACCGAGGCAACGGTCTCTAGAATGGTGGTCTCTGCGTTGTAGGCGGGGATAAGTACGGATATTGTTATCACGGTTTTCAGAGGTTTTACACTCGACTAAACGTAGAAATAAATAGAGCTAAAGAAGTTTTTGTAGATAAGATTAAGACCCCTGGAAGAATTGACGGAAATATTCTAGACCGACCGATCGGAGGCACTGTTAGCCGATCAAGATCAATGATCGGAAGGAGGGGGATGTGCTCGATCGTGACGATCGAGACTATTCTGGGGGGGAAGGTGCAATTCTGGATCGATCCGGGCTGCATTACCTAAGCGATCCGGTCGGAATCGCCATTTTCCGGATCGGTGAGGGAGCCTTTTGGCGGATCATGGGTTTTGCCTCGGTATTGTGTCGCTTGTGAACTGGGTCGGTTCCCAGGACTGGGAGGCTTGAAATGGCCGGAATCTAGGAGAACAGGATAGTAATTGCTCAAAAATAGAGAACCGGATCGCGAAGTAACCTCACAAAAACGTTGCGATCGCCAAAGGAGTCCCTAAGATCGATCCGGGCTTGACCTGTGCGGCCTGTCGGCATAACTCGCCTGTGGGCGAGACCTACGACCCGCAAAAGCTTCAACACCGCAACCCTCTAGACCGTACGTCCCACCCATGAAAGTCCTCTTTATCGAAGTTTGTCGTAATCCTGAAATCGAGAAATCGACCGATACGCGCGTTGTCTCTGACTATCTCAAAACAAAGGGGATTGACTACAAGGTTTTTAGTAATGATGGAATTTGGCCGCAGAAGACTAAGTTAACTCGTGCGGTGTTGGCCAGTAGTCTCAATCAACCGGGTGCAAATCTTGTCCATCTGTCGTCCCACGGTGACGAAAATGGCCTGGTGTTGCAATGGACCGAGGCGCCACAAATTCGCGATCGTCGTCCTAATTTAATTTTAAGCCCGACTGAAATTGCGACGATGTCGGAATGGTCGGGCAAGCTGGTGGTTACGGCGTCTTCCACCACGACCGTCTTGGCGGATAAGTTTCTCCAAGCGGGTGCTTTGGGGGTGGTCTCACCCGATCGGACGATTTCCTGGCGGCATGTGAATTCTTTTTTGGAAGAATTTTATGAAGGTTTAGCCAGTCGTAAACCCCTGGGACAAGCCCTGAGTCAAAGTAGTGCTAAATATCCAGAATTGGCTCACATCACCATTCATGCGAAGCGGAATATCGACAGTATGGTGTTGGCATAACGGTGGTGTGTGGTTTGTAAATTGAGATGAATCCTCTGTTGTGGAACCTTCATGAGCCGGTGACATGAAGGTTCCACAACTGCATGACCTTGCCGGATTGAAGTATGGACATCGAAGCTAAAAACATCGTAGAGGCACATGCCCGTCCAGATTTTCCAGTGGGGGCGTGAGCGATCACCATAAATTAGAATGGTCAAAAGCAGCGGATTGACCAGATGGGGGCATTGCGTAAGAGAATTTCGCGATCGTGTAGCGCTTTACGAACCAAGGGAAATTCAAAATATTCGAGATAACGCAACCCACCATACACCAGTCGAATTGACCAACTGGACGATCCGCTCGCCAAGTCATTTTGCTCGATAACGATCGTTGCAAGGCCGCGCAGGGCGGTATCTCGGGCAACACTGACCCTGTTAATTCCACCCCAAACAGAGCCAACAACCCATGATGCTTAAACTTATTTTTAACATCGCTTAATAAAAAAATATTTTGAGCTTGGTGTTCGCTTAACCCGTGATTGAGCCCGCCTTAATGCGTAGCGAGTAGAGTCTAGCGTGCTTGCTCGGATAGCGGATATCTCCGTTGACACGCTTAACTTCTCTTCATCCCAGACAAATGCAAACCCAGCTCAAATCTCTGGTCGCAGCGGTAACGATCGCGACCTCGGCACTCTCGGCTAGCGCTGCGAAGGCTGAACTCATCCTGATTGACGGTTCGAGCACGGTTTTCCCGATTACCGAAGCCGTCGCTGAAGAATTCATGGCTGACAATCCACAACACCGCGTCGTGGTTGGCGTTTCGGGTACAGGCGGTGGTTTTAAAAAATTCTGTCCGGGAGAAACCGCAATCTCCGGTGCATCACGTCCGATCAAAGCGGAAGAAGTCGCACTGTGTGCTGAAAATGGCACAGAATATATCGCCATTCCCGTAGCCTACGATGCCCTCAGTGTCGTGGTGAGCCGCCGCCAAAATAATTTTCTTGTCGATGCCATTCGTAGTGGACGCTTAGAAGGGTTGACGTTTGAGCAACTCCAATCGATTTGGAGCCCCGACTCCGAAGGCGAGGTGATGAACTGGCAAGACATCGAACCAGCGATCGCTGGTGCGCCGAATGCTCCCCTCGATTTATTTGGCCCCGGATCAGATTCTGGGACGTTTGACTATTTCACGGACAAAATCAACGGCGAAGAGGGGGTCAGCCGTGGGGATTACACCGCCAGTGAAGACGACAACATTTTGGTAACGGGTGTCTCTAATGATCCCGCTGCGATGGGTTACTTCGGCTATGCCTACTACGAAGAGAATGCCAGCGAATTGTATGCTGTACCGCTGAGTGTGGATGGAGAAACCTTTGTTGCTCCCACACCGGAAACAGTGGTTAATGCGTCCTATCCGTTGGCACGTCCGATCTACATCTACGTCAACAAAGATCTGGTAGACCCGAGTTCCGATCGCTACAGCGAGGCCGTCAAGGATTTTGTGGTCTACTACTTGACAGAGGCTGTAGATGCGAGCCTGGTGGAGGAAGTGGGTTATGTGCCTCTGTTGGACACCGTGTATTCAGCGGCTTTGGCACACGTGACCAGCTTGCAAACCGGGCGTTATGTACTCAACAGCGACGCTGAAATTGTGCGAGAAGACCCATAAGTTGCACAAAATTCACGAGTTTTAGGAATTTAGCCGTTATGCATCCGGCTCATTGCTCCAGGTTCGATCGACGCTCGATTTTTTATTTTTGAATCAAACCGTCAGCTTGGTTCAAATTTCTCCACCGTTGTAATTTGGCGATCGGCCTAAACTTCAGCCGATCGCCATTTCTGATCTAACGTCTGCGGACATCACTGCACCATTCGGGCGTGTTATCAATTCATCGTAGAACTCTTGTCAGGGAAGCTGTTGAACACCCGAGCCACGCCAAACGCTCGGTGCAGTCACCCTGGCAGGGTCAGGCATAGAAATTTAATTGATGACAGCTCCTAACACCACCGGCCCCTCAATCCTTAAGATTTTTCGGTCATCATGAGACTCCTTCGACTTTTCGGCGATAAAACGTGGGCGCTGCTGCTCCGCCTGCGCGTGTTTTGGCGACCGATGCTGTTATTAGCCGTCCTGGCACATATCCTGTTGCTGCGGACACGTTTACCAGAAAGCAGTGTGGCCGCCGACTCGATCGAACCGCCAGAAGAGGAATTTGTCGAAATTACGGCACTGGTGGGTGATGGTCTACCCACAAGCGACACAGAGGCGGAGGATTTGCCGGACGAGACCGAGGAGTCTGTAGACGATGCGTCCAGTGAGTCTGAACCGGAGCCGGAACCGGAACCCAAGGCTGAACCCAGACCAACACCTCGCGCTGACGATCCACCGCGCCGCACACCGAGCAACGATCGCCCCAATAATCCGCCTCCCCGCCCGTCCGAGACCTCCAATAACAACGAAACGGACAAAGATAGTGGGTCGGAGGATGGGGTAGAGGAGAACCCGGAAGAGGACGCAAAACAGGACGATGACGAAGAACCAAAAGAGGATGGTGGTGCAGCTCGCCGAAGTGAAGGAACTGGGATTTTAAATGTTTTGAAAGATCGGATTTATGCTCGCCTCACAGCAGGTGGATCGAGTGTTAATGATCCGGCGGCGGTACAAGCCCAGCTTGATAGTTTTCCCCAGGTTAATGAGGTGGATTCACCCGAGGATAAATCGGCTCTTTGTCCAGGCAAAGCGGGAGATGAGTTGTGCGATCCGATCGCCGATGGTACAGCCTTTGGTGCGTTGCGGATTCCGCAAACGCCCTCATCTCAGGCGGAATTAATTGTGCTGGGCGGTGGGGAAGATACCAGCATTTTGGAAGGACTCAAGTTTTCGGGAGCACTGATCGGACGATTGGGAGCGCGTGGCTCGGGAACGATCTACCACGTTACCCAAAATGAAGGTGATGTCGAGTTTTACCTCGGTTTTATTAAGGTGTTCGGCGGCGGTCAGACCCTAGTGGTGCTTTGGGAAACCAACCCATTGGAGTAGCCCTTAGTTCAGCCTGTCAACATTGCTTAGGAATCGGTCTCGGGTGTTTCGGGTGTCTTGGGCGTTGCAGTCGTACCAACCGCGAGAGAGACCCGATCGCCGCCCACCGCTTGCATCTCGACCAACAGTTGCAACACCGCTTGATAATTCACCTCAGCGCCCGGAATCAAAAACACCGGGCTGTCGGGGTTGTTCTGCAAAAATTCCGGTAGTCTGGCGATTAAGGTGGCGCGATCGGTCGGTTTGCCGTCAATGGTTAGGACATCGCCCGCCTCTAGCTGAACCCGCAGGGCGATCGGTGGATCGCCGGTGTAAGCCGGATCGTCGCCTTCGCTCGGGGCGGGCAGGCTGATGGGGAGCTCACCGGGCGGTGCGCTCAGAGTGGTGGAGAGAACCACGAAAAAGGCGAGGACGACCGTGACCACATCGAGCATAGGGGTGAGATCGATTTCGGGAATCTCGCCAAGGTTTCGGTTACGGGAATTAAAACGCATAAAGAGTGCGACGAAATCATCGTCATGGAAATCAAACAGGAATCAAACAGAAATCATCATTTTTGAAGCATCAGCAAAACCCGATCGCCACCGACCTCAGCAAGCTGAACCAGCAAGCTATCAACATCCTGATACTTCAGACCGCGATCGGCTTTAACCTTGACCACACCCTCTGTTTCCGTCGCGAGAAATGTCGTCATCTCCGCCTCAAGGGTCGCAAAATCGATCACATTGCCATCCAAAATGATCTGCCCAGCGGCGTCGAGACCGACGGACAATTCCGGTGGAGGTGGCCCTGGAGGGGTCGCGGCGGCACTGCTAGTCCCCTCGGCGTCTAATTCCGGTAACGTAACATTGGGAACAACACCCCCGGTCAGGTTCATCGCCATAATCACGAAGAACGTCAAAACCGTCATCAACACATCAATCATTGAGACGAGATTAATCTGGGGCATTTTTGAGTTAACCTGTCGCCGTCGCACGATTTCACCTAAAACCTAATTTGCTTCTAACCAACAAGCCAAAAAACTGTGATTTCACAGTTTTTTGGGGATGGGTTAGAAGTCGGACTTCTCGGAAGAGACCATATCAGACGCCATATCAGACGTAATATTAGAGTCTGAGGTTTGCGAACTTGCAACGTTACGCAATTGCTGACCGATCGCCTGACCGGGCTCATACCAAATCTGACGATAAATCAGCTCTAGCTCACTGCCAACTTCCGCAAAATAATCCATTTGCTGGGCTTGCAGCGTCACAAACACACGAAAAACCAGCAACGCCAAAATCGCCACAAGCATCCCCGCAGCGGTCGTGATCAGCGCCTCACCGATACCGGCGGCAACCTTCGCGTTTTCTGCCGCCGAACCACCACCGCCAATCTTCAAGTTGGCAAACGTCGAGATCAGACCCGTCACCGTCCCGAGCAATCCCAACAACGGCGCAACCGGGATAATCGTTTCCAGCAGCTTGTCACCCTTGCGCATCTTGACGAATTCTTTATCCGCCACCGATTCCATCGCCAATCGAAATGTTTCGGGTGTTGATTGTCGCAGTTGTAAGGGAGCTAAAAGAAAACGTCCGATCGCCAAGTGCCGAGCATACTCAGCGATTTCCTCTGCCTTCCGCAGATCGTAGCGAGCCGCTGCTAACACATCATTAACGATGCGCTGCTCTTGGCTCACCAAGCGAATCCAAAACCAGCCGCGCTCAAATGCCGTTGCCAGGGTGAAAATTGATAACCCCAACAGCGGCCACATAACCGCACCACCTTTGAGGAATTCATCAATAATTCGGGGAGCAGACTGCTGAGCGACGTCCTCCACCGCCGGGGGGACTTGGGCGAGGATGTGTGAAAGCATGATAATCATGGTTAAGACGTCTAGACGAAGACAGCGTATCGGATACG
>RDYZ01000420.1 GCA_004293855.1 Oscillatoriales cyanobacterium
ACGAATTCGCGGGGCATGGCTTGGCGATCGAGGACTGAGACTATTATTCGTAGCATGGCGGTTCGATCAATCCGCAATTTTTGCGTCAGTCCTGGCCGTCAATGAAACGATCGCTTTTTCAATTCCTGAACGATCGCCACAGCATTGGTCACACCATCTTCAGCTCGAATCTTTGCCCCTAACGCCGCCGCCCGCCGACGCATGGCTTGATCATTGATAACCCTGTGGATCGCTGCGGCCAGTCTGTTCGCCGTGAGTTTTTTACGGGGAATTGGAGCTGAAGCAACCCCCAACGTTGCTAGACGCTGCCCCCAAAAAGGTTGATCGCCAAAGAACGGAATCACGATCGCCGGAATCCCCGCCCTGAGTCCAGCCGCCGTCGTTCCCGCGCCGCCATGATGAACCACCATCGAAACCTGTGGGAACAGCCAGGAATGGGGAATTGAATCCACCATACAAACCGTATCTGGCAAATCGTCTTGACTCAGACCACTCCATCCCGATTGCAAGATGGCGCGTTGCCCCGTGAGTTGAATGGCTCGTAAAACTAACTCGGCGGTTTCCTCCGGGTTGCGGTTCACCATACTGCCAAACCCAATAAATACCGGCGGATCGCCCCGTTCGAGAAACTCCAGCAAAGCAGCAGGGGGAGTCCAATCCGGGGCTTCGTCTAAGAACCAGTAGCCCGTGAGATGGGTCTGTTTCCAATCCAACGGTTTGGCAATCACGGAGGGACTCAGCCCATACAAAACGGGATAACGCTGAACAAGAGGTGAGTTATAAGATCCAAAAAACGGGGCAGTGGGCAAATTTAGCACTTGCTGCCGAGCCAAGGCGTCCCCGGCACGAGACCCTTGCCACATAATCTGTCGGAAAAGATGATGGGACAAACGATTTACAGCACCGCCCAGCTTGGAAATGAACTGGGGGAATAAGACCGCAGGAAAGGCTTTTGTCGGTGTAAACGGAAAGATATACGCCTGAAGTAAGGGGAGATCCAGCTTTTCCGCCAGAGCCATACTCAGAAAGAGTCCTCCCACACCCACAATCAGCAGATCGATGTTCCGGCAAGCCGTAAAACTATCCTTTGCCCAATCGATCGCCATGCTCTTTGAGGCTTTCGCGGTGTGTGCGTTGATGGCAAAAAAATTACCACTTTCCAGCACTTGACGAGTTTTAGGGTCTTCCATGAAGGCTTGCACGTTTCCTCTAATGGGACAGAACTCTAGACCGTGGGATCTGACGAGCTCTGCAAAGTTTTCATGGGTGATGAGCCGTACGATGTAACCTGCGGCCTTTAAGCCTTTGCCTAGGGCAACATAGGGCTGAACATCCCCTCGACTTCCCGTCGCAATAATCGCAATTCGCATGGGTGGTACTCCCCGATGTGGTTCGGTTTTGAATCTCTAGAGATGAGGTTGATTTATAAAATACGAGTAATTACTCATATTTTATAAATGATCACTCCCTCTGACAACTCGCATTTTCAGGAAATTTGCCCATGCCGCCTAAACCCTCGGTAGTACCGCGTAAACGCCCCAAGCAAGAGCGATCGCAAGCCACGGTTCAAGCGATTCTTGGCGCGACGGCTCACATTTTGATAGAAGACGGGTACGACAAA
>RDYZ01000421.1 GCA_004293855.1 Oscillatoriales cyanobacterium
TTAAAAACCTCCTTTGAAACCTTAGAAAATCGAGTAGAGGAACGCACGGCTGAGTTGGTTTTGGCCAAAGAAAAGGCAGAGGTTGCCAATCAAGCTAAAAGTGCCTTTATTGCGAATATGAGTCACGAGTTACGATCGCCAATGAATGCCATTTTAGGTTTTTCTCAACTCATGTTACGCACTAAAAATCTTCCCCTAGAGCAACATGATAATGCAAGCATTATTCATCGCAGTGGTGAATATTTATTGAACTTAATTAATAATGTACTTGATTTCGCGAAGATTGAAGCCGGGAAAACAACCCTTAACACGAAAGATATTGATCTCTATCAATTGCTTGATGACTTGGAAGATATGCTTCATCTACCAGCACTCAATACTGGTAATGAGTTGATTTTTGATCGAGGTGAAAATTTACCCCGATTCATTCAAACCGATGGAGTTAAACTACGTCAAGTATTACTCAACCTATTAACTAATGCTATCAAATTCACCCAACAAGGTGAAATTGTTTTAAGTATTAATACAGTCGAGAATCAAGACATGCAGGAATATGTTTTGAATTTTGATATTAGTGATACAGGAATGGGGATTTCCCAGGCAGAACTTAACACGTTATTTGTTGCTTTTAATCAAACTGAATCTGGTAAAAATTCCCAAGAGGGTACTGGATTGGGATTAGTTATTAGTCGGCAATTTGTTCAACTAATGGGTGGTGATATGACCGTCGAGAGTGAAGTCAATAAAGGCACAACATTTCACTTTTTTATTCTCACTCGATTGGGTCAGGAAATTTTCCATCAAGATATTGAAAAACGCCAAATTCTAGCACTCAAACCACATCAGCCAACCTATAAGATTCTAGCGGTAGACGATAAAGCAACTAACCGTAAGCTATTGGTTAAACTCCTCTCTCCCTTGGGTTTTGAAATCAAAGAAGCAAGTAATGGTCAAGAGGCGATCGCTATTTGGGAAGAATGGGAACCCAACCTTATTTTTATGGATATGAGAATGCCTGTCATGGATGGCTATGAAGCGACAAAATATATCAAAACCCATGTCAAAGGTAGCGCAACCGCCGTTGTTGCTTTGACGGCCAGTGTTCTCGAGGAAGAAAAAGCAATCTTGCTGTCCGCTGGATGCGATGACTTTTTGCGTAAACCGTTTAAAGAGCAAACAATTTTTGATACACTAACGACTCATTTAGGTGTGCAATACCTCTATGATGAAGCCGAATCGCAGGATGGAGCAACCACAGAACAACTAGAAACACTCACCTCAGATCAGCTTAAAGTCATGCCTCAACAATGGCTCATCGATTTATTTGATGCTGTCTTAGAAGCAGATAGCCAAAAGATTATGGCATTGATTCAAGCTATTCCTGAATCAGAAGCTCGTCTAACGAAAGACCTGACCACACTAGTTCACCAATTTCAATTTGAAAAACTTCTTAATCTACTTGAACCATTAATTTCGACAAATCTATAATTCACTGCCTCTACTATGATCGATTGTAATCAACTAAAAGGGACAGTTCTCTTAGTCGATGATCTGCCTGAAAATCTACATCTACTTAGTGATTTATTGATCGAAATAGGTTACACAGTTCG
>RDYZ01000134.1 GCA_004293855.1 Oscillatoriales cyanobacterium
TGCGAATGCTCAATCCCATGTCAGAGCCCGATCGATCGCCCCCACCGCCCCCGATTTCCACCGTAGTCGAAACAACCGCGACCCAGATCACCCCCAAACTGGGACGGGTTCGCAGCGGTCACCGGTTCAGGGCGGACCCTGCGGGGTTGTGGCCGCGCTTGGCCTTGGCTTCGATCGTCATGCATGGCCTAATTCTGGCGATCGTTCTCAACGTCTCGGAGCGAGCGAGCGAAGCCCGTCGCACATCGGTGGAGCGCAACGACGACAGCAATTCCGGGGCGATCGCGATTGAGGTGGTCGCGTCTGGCGATCGCCGCCCTGGAGACGATACCAGCACAGCACCGAACACCTCACCCGTGCTGTCCTCGATCGTTGCGAACAACCCCGACAACACAACCGAGTTTACGGATAACGTTGACCCCAATTCAAGCCAAAATTCCAATCGTTCCCAGCCTTTCAATCCAACCCCAAGCCAAACCCCAACCGCGACCCCAACACCAACACCAAGCCCTACACCCGATCACGACAACCACAACGAATCAGACGCACCCGGTAATTCAGGGGAAACCGACCGCAATCCCACGGGCGAATCTAGTGATACCTCCAGCGAGAATCCAGAGTCAAGCTCACCCGCGAACGACACCCAGGGCAATGAAACCGGCTCGCCTGACGGGGACGGTACTGATCCCACCACCAGCCTCGGTGACGATCGCCTCGGCCTGATCGTACGCCTTAGTCCCCTGGCTAGCGATAACCCCGATCCCGATCGCCGCCCCGCACAATTAACCGCACCAGTGGTCAATCTTGACCTTCCCGTTCAAGCAGACCCCGCATTGTTACCGGACGATCTCGCAATTCCCTTCGCGATCGAGCTTCAGGTAGAGCTGTCCATTGATCCCGACGGAAGACCAAGCCTGGTTCGAGTTTTGGAACTGGATCGCGATCGGGAGCTACCCCAATTTGAGCCGTTGATTGCAACGCTCATCGAAGGTTGGCAATTTGAGGCGGCCTCGAGTGTTGCGAATGGTCGCGAGGTCGATCAACTGGATCTCGTGTTGGCGTTACGGTGGCGCTAGGGCAGGTCGGAGGACTGAGACAGGGACGATCAATTGACACAGGATTGAGCTAGACGAGTATGCGTTTTCCCTGCCATCGATCGTCAAAAATTTGGCGTAAAAATTGAGTTGTGCTATATTTCATGGCAGTGACAACGCATACGCAAAACCTGCGGGTGTAGTTTAGTGGTAAAACCTTAGCCTTCCAAGCTAATGATGCGGGTTCGATTCCCGCCACCCGCTTTGCTTTCATTGTGTTAGTTACTCTTTTCTCAAAACACCGGCACTTCGGCTCAAAGTGTCGGTGTTTTTTATATCTGATACCAAATCCGGTTTAGTGAGGAACATGACTACGGGATAAGGAAGAAGGGGCTGGAAGATGAGGCTCAACGAGTTGCGTAGAGACCGCAGGAATCAACAGAAGAAAGCTAGCCTCTCCACAACGGAAGAAGCTAGCCGGAGGTTGTTAGGGGAAGGATAGGAACGCGCAGAACTTAACGTTAGGGTTGGACAACCAGCTTAACGTTGGCATTTTGTAGGCCGGGGCGACGAACGTCCGCTAGGGTTTTGTTAACGGCGTATTTCTGATTGATCGAATTGATCAGTTCGGTTTGATTGTGCTTTTTGGCGACACCCCAGAGGTCAGCGATCAGGTCAAACGAACCATCGCTATTGCGCGACCAGCCGAGATCATAGTCACCATCAAGAACGGCCACAATGTCGGCACGAACACGCTGACCGTTGTAACCACGAATATCAGCTTCGGTCTTGGTCTGGATGCCGAGATCACTCAAAGCCGATTTGAGAACGGCAGCATCGGTGATTTTGGTGCGAAGAGTGCTGAAGTGAGACATGGGAGATTCCTCCGAGGGGATTGCAAACGTGTTTGGTGTGTTTGGTTTGGTTATAAGTGCCGCAAGGGCACGATGCTGTTAGCTCGGGTGGTGAGCCGATGAGCTAACCTTTGCCCGCCCGATCGCGTGTTGAGTGTGACGATCGCAGCGGGAAAGCTTTTAGGATTCCATGCGCTGATAGTCAGCCATGGAGGACGCGGCGGGTCGCGCTCGCTGTCGCGCCCAGTCTCGCAGTGCTGTCACCTGCTCGGTCATCGTCTTGGAAAGGGGCAGCGTCGATTTGACGGCAGCGATGATATCGAGCTGGGTAAACTCACGATTTTGGGCAAAGGCTTCATACATGGCCGCCACGATCGCCTGTTCAATCTCAGCACCGGAGAACCCTTCCGAAACTTTCGCGAGTTGATTGAGATTAAAGCGATCAATTTGCGGGCGACGCTTTTCGAGGTGAATGCGATAGATGTCTTCGCGCTCATCAACGTTGGGTAGATCGACGAAGAAGATTTCATCGAAGCGACCCTTGCGGAGAAACTCACCCGGAAGACGATCGACCCGATTGGCCGTTGCCATCACAAAAACCGGTGAGGTCTTTTCCTGCATCCAGGTGAGGAATGACCCAAAAATACGGCTAGAGGTGCCACCGTCTGAGTCTGCGGAACCCGCTCCCCCGGCAAAGGCTTTGTCGAGTTCATCAATGAACAGGATCGCGGGTGAGATTGACTCCGCTGTTTTCAGGGCGTTACGGAGATTGGCCTCCGATCGTCCAACCGTTGAGCCATCGTACACCCGCCCAATGTCCAGACGCAGGAGAGGCAGGCCCCACAGCCGCGAGGTGGTTTTCGCAATCAGCGATTTGCCACAGCCTGGAACCCCGAGGATGAGCATTCCTTTGGGTTGCGGTAAGCCATACTCTCTTGCTTTTTCGGTAAATGCACCCGATCGCTGGAACAGCCAGTGTTTGAGCTCTTCGAGACCGCCGATCGAGTCGATCGTTTCGTCCTCTTCGATGTACTCCAAGATGCCGTTGCGCTTGATCAGTTGCTTCTTCTCAGAGAGAACGATCTCCACCTCTGCTTCCGTCAACTGACCCGCTTTCACACAGGCTTTGCGATACACCTTTTCGGCTTCGTCTTTCGTCAAACCCAGCGTTGCCGTGAGGAGCTTTTCCCGTGCGCTGGGCGTCGGGCGTGGGCTGTTGCTGTCGAGTAACTGGGTATTCAACACCCGGTTCAGCTCGCCCATGTCCGGTAGCGCAAAGTCAAGGACGACGACCTCCTTTTCCATCTCCGTCGGAATATTCTGCACCGGAGACATCAGAATGATCGATTTATCGCTGCCCTTGAAGTAGGCCACCGCATCCCGCAGCGATCGGGTCACACTGGGGTTATCCAGAAAAGGGTGTAGATCCTTAAAGATATAGATACCAGACCCCTTATGGCGTACCACCCAATCCAGCGCAGCTTCCGGGGAAATCGTATTGTGGGGACTTCCCCCCGAGGCTTCGTTCACTTCACTCAGACCCTTGGTCACCGTCCAGGAAAAAACCCGTGGCAGTGAGGGCAAGGACTTCGCCAAGGTCGCGATCGACTGCTCTGCTCGCTCCTCTTCAAAGGTCACGAGGTAGATCAGGGGATATTGAGCTTGGATGAGAATATTTAGCTCTTCTCTCATGGAATTGACCTACGTACAGAGGACAGCGAAGGACTACATGAAACCTGAAACTGAGGCTGGGGGAACGTGGGGAACCGGGACGTGTGAGGTGAGGCAAGGACGACCCGTCAGCGGGAAAACCGTATCCGGGGTTAGGCCCTACTCTACGAACATCCCAGGAGGATGAACATTTCGGGTTGAGCCGCTGGGTTAGCAGGGAACGAGGTTACCTTCACCCGCCGAACGATCGACCCGTGGGCGAATCGTTAGATCATCGGTGGCTTCATCTTCTAGCAAGCTCGACACGCTGGCCACAGAAACCAGCTCATCATCACGAATCACGACGGGAGTGGAGCAATCGGGGCAATGATAGAGCCTGTGATTGCGCCCGATCGAGGATTCCAGCTCTGCGATCGCCTCCGGATGCTCCAAATAAAAGAGCAACGCACGTTCTGCGAGCGAGGACATCGGTTCACCATCAATGGCTGCACGAACCTTGAGATCGCGATGCAGCTCTTGAGACAGATATAACGTGACTTTCTGTTTGTCTTGCATACGTTTGTTGGGTGTGTTCGACCCCTGTATGAGCTTGAATATAACGATCCTACACGGAAGCGTCAAGACGGAATAGCGTTTTGACGTCTCTTTTGTAACGTTTGTTTACATGAGTAAAATTACCGAGACCTCGACGCTGGGGAGGATGTGTCGTGGGCGTCCCCTTTCGCGCGAAAATAGGGGCGATCGGGTTGGTGCGGCGTGTCATGCTGAAACCGGCCAGACTTGCATTAACAACCATCTTTAACCGTATTCATGAACGACGTTGAAACCATCTCAAGCCTGTTTAGTACTGCCAATTTTGCGATCGCCACTCAGTACACCCTTGAGCTCGCCGGAGTCTTTGCCGTTCTAACGATCCTGGCGTTTTCCTTGAAGTGGGGCTTTCGGTATCGTCTCGTGGGCGTCACGAGCTTTACGCTGGTTTTAACGGGCGGCTTGTTTGCCTTGAGTATTGTCCCCTTTACGCCCACGATCATCGAGGGAGCTACCTCCTACAAACTGGTGTTTGACAATGGCGGATCGCGGATGACGATCGCCGTTGCCCCCGAAACAACCCCAGCGGAAGTGGAAGCCACCCTGCAACAGGTGGTCTTGAATAAAACCACCTATGGCCGCGCCGGTCGTGAGTTGGAAATCCGCGCACGGACGATCGTGCATCCCGATGAGGCCACCTCGGAAGCGCTTTACCTGGGTCGTGCCGTGCGGGCTCTCTCCAGCACGGAGGATGACACCATCAAGATTCAGCTTGATGAGGCTGCCTTTGCGAAGCGCGATCGTCTCCTAGCGAGCCGTTAGACTGTGGGCGGATCGGGATTGCATGATGCCTGGATGTGTTGTGAAAGTTCCGATGACGTGCCATTAAACTGCCGCGACAGTCTCGGTGGACTTTAAATCTGGGCTGCTGCGTTGTTGACCGGCGGTGATGTCAAGATCCACAGTGTGGCTCTGGGGCATCACCGCCGGTTGCTGTTTGACGCTCCAGGGATCTGTGAGCTTTTTGGTGAGAATGAATCGAATCCTAATGCTATTGACATCCCTGGTCGGGGGGCTGGCTTGGAGTGTGTTCGTGTTGGCGATCGCGGTCATAGGCTGCGGTTTATACGTCCGTCATGTGACACGCCCGTATCGTGTGGATTCGCCAGACGCGGCGACGGTGTATCCCGTGGCGATCGTCTTTGGGGCCGGGGTGTGGGAGGATGGCACGCCAACGCCAATGCTGGCCGATCGCGTGCGGGCGGGGATTGCGCTTTATCAGTTGGGCAAGGTCGATCGGCTGTTGATGTCCGGTGATAATCGTGTGCCGGAGTACAACGAGGTCGGGGCGATGCGGCAGTTTGCGATCGATCGTGGTGTACCGGAGACAGCAATTCTGGTGGATCGGTTTGGGTTGAATACCTACGCGACCTGCGATCGGGCACGGCGTGAGTTTGGCATCGATCGGGCGATTCTCGTGACTCAGGCGTACCACTTACCGCGTGCAGTCTACATTTGCCGTCGCTTGGGGATCGAGGCGATCGGGGTTGGGGTGCGAGATTGGGGGGTGTATCGTTACCGATCGATGGTGGAATATAGCCTTCGGGAAGCATTCGCAACGGTAAAAGCCTGGTGGCAAACACGCTAGAGCAGGCGATCGAGGCAATGGGTTTGGCGGGTTTGGCGACTCCAAAGTTCAACCGCTCAACGATCTGTGTGATGTTAGTGACGTGAGTTCTCTCATTCCTACGCAGAGCGTAGGAATGAGAGGTGAGAAGGTGGAAACCTTTGGCTTACCGTTGTTGCAGTGAATTTGCGTATCCCGAACTCACGTTACAAGTTACAGAATGATCCGGGCTTTGACGATATCAGCCGCCGATCGCTCGATCGAAAAACCAACCTTTTCCGCGACATGTTGCATCGCCCGGTTTTGAGTTAGAATTTCCGCCTCGATCGACTCAAGACCCTCATCACGGCCCACCTGCACAATCCGCGACAGGAGCTCAACACCCAAGCCTTTACCCTGGGCGTGGTCGCTAATCAACATGCCAAACTCAGCCACCGCAATCCCGTGTAGCTTTGTCAAACGCGAAACGCCCCAGATTTCGCGCTCGCCGGTTTTCGGGTTTTTTCCCTCGGCGACGAGTGCCATTTCGCGATCGTAATCAATGAAGCAAATGCGGGTAAGACGGGAATGTAACACCCGCTGGCTGAGTTTCATCATGTGGAAAAAGCGCTGATACACACTTTCCTCCGACAGCGTTTTATGAAACGCGGCGATGAGTGGTTCATCCTCCGGTACGATCGGGCGAATGGTGACCTCATGACCATCGTTTGTTGTCCAGGGCGCCACGTATTTCGTCGGGTAGGGACGAATCGCGGGCTTAGGTAACGCCTGGTGCGGCAGCTCCGGATCGTGGAGAACAATGCGGGCATCAAGAGCGACGATCGTCTGAGCGCCACTATTGGCCGGTTTGACCAGGAGTGGATTGATGTCAATTTCTTTAATTGCGGAGTGTTCGAGGGTGAGCTGACTAAAGCGCACCAGGATTTGCTGTAGGCCCTCGATATCGATCGCCGCGCGTCCCCGTACCCCTTGCAATGCCTTGTAAATACGGGTTTTTTCGATCGTCCGCTGCGCTAGGGTGGTATTCAGCGGCGGGAGAGCGATCGCGCGGTCTTCAAACACTTCGACCAGTTGGCCGCCTGTACCAAAGAGCAACACCGGGCCAAATTGCGGATCAATGCTGCTGCCCACGATCAGCTCGTAACCGTCCGAGAGATCCAGCATGGGCTGCACCGTAACC
>RDYZ01000135.1 GCA_004293855.1 Oscillatoriales cyanobacterium
CCCAGGAACACCCGTCGTCAGCGTGCCAGAAAACACAACCAGTGTTTCCCTGATTGACGTCACTAAGTATTACCAAAATCTGACCCATCAGATTCAAGCCTTAAATTGGCTTCAGGATCAGATCTCCGCAACGGTCATGCTTGATTTTGCGCGCCGCTGGCGTAATGTGGCGAGCACGACGAGCCCGATTCGCTTGGTCAATGTGGCGCGATTCTACCAGGGTTTAGCCAGCCAAAACCAGGCACTCATCTGGCTACAATCGCAGTTATCGAGCGCTACGGTGACCGAATTTACGCGACGCTGGCGTGATATTGCTCCGGTGGTAACACCATCGCTCAAGTTGGTTGATGCGGCGAAGTACTATCAGGGAATGCCGCAACAACAGCAGGCATTTGAGTGGTTACAAAAGCAGCTGTCAAGCGCTCAGGTGGCGGAGTTTGCACGGATTTGGCGCAATCAGTAGGGTCTGGCTCGCCGTGATGGGTGTTGATGTCCCCCTCTCATTCCTACGCTCTGCATCCAGTTGTCACACGACGCGGAGCGTCTGGATCGTCCGTTGCTCACGTGGAGCGTGGGAACGAGGGATGAAGGATTTGATGGAGTTGTTTGTGTCTATGTCTTAGCCCTAGGCGGCGTTAGCGGCGACGGGCTTCGAGTTTGCGATACACATCATCGAGATCAACATGGTGATGGGCGATCGCCACCAACGTGTGATAGAACAAATCCGCGACTTCGCCCGCGATTTCATCCGGCGCATCGTCCTTACAGGCCATCACCACCTCAGCGGCTTCTTCACCAATTTTTTTGAGGATTTTGTTATCTCCTCCGGCGAAAAGTTTGCAGGTGTAAGAACTGTCATTGGGGTGGTCACGTCGATCGCAGATCGTCGCAAACAATTGCGAAAGGGTCGCATCAAGACGGGCATCACGATCGGACGAGGTGGAGGATTCCGCTGGGGACATGGTGGCAAACGTCAGAGAGAGAGCGAGGGAATTGGGAAGGGACGGCGATCAAAAACAGGCGAGCCCGTGGTTGGTTTGGCCAAGACTCTGGATGGAAAATTGCGCTTCAGCCTCGATCGAAACTGACGCTAAACGATCCAGACCTCCGAGGGTTGAGATGTACCTTTCTGAGCACATCGCGGGTTTTGGTTGCAACGTTCAGAGGTCTGCGTCAGTTTTGTACCGGTCAAAAGTCTAGGCTTGCGTCGGCTGCGTGACAACCGCTTCAACCTTAACCTTGCGGGTGGTTTCATCCACCTCGGTTACCGCCCAGCGTAGGGGCTCGCCACGTTTTTCAAGTTCAGCTTCAATTTGTTGCGGCAGGTCTTGGGGGGAGGCGGTCAGGTCAATTTCGGCGGTAATGAAATGGGTGGTCATGGTGGTGTTTGGCGTAATTTATAGGACGATCGAGGGGAACGATACTCGAGTATATCGCGTCTCGTTAAGGGTCTGAATCCGAGTCAACCCTTGAATGCCGACTTTTGATTCGGTAAGATGATTGGCCGAACACACCCGATCGTGATCGGCTGAACCCCAAGTGATCCCAGCGTTCTACAGCATTAGACGTTCGGGCTGAAGGTGGGGGCAGATCGGGGTTAAATTCGGGCAATGTGTCGTGTGATGTTGAACGATGCGGGTGTCGATTCGGGCTTTCACGATCGGTTTCTGACTCCCCTGGTGAGGTATGCCCATGAATGCGAAACGCCCGATGCTCCAACCGGGAGACGGTATCGAGTACCCGGAATACGCCGACGACGTCAAATTTTTGGAGCAATTTCTCCAGGACATTAAACTCTTGCCGCCGACCCGACCGAATGAGGGGCGGTTTGATGTGGTGGTTGAACGAGCGGTGCGGCAGTTTCAAAAACAACACGGACTGGTCACCGATGGCATTGTGGGGACGGGAACCTGGGCTGAGATCGACGACATTCTCGTGGCGAAACAGCGCACGGCGGATCAATCATCGATCGTTGCCCCTGAGACGCTACCCGAGTTGCAGCGCGGCACGGGTATCCACGGCCTTGACCCCAGCGAGGATGTGAAACGCTTGCAAATGGCGTTACAAAACAATCGTTATTTCGACCAGAACGCGAAGATTGACGGGATATTCGGTGCGAAAACTGAGCAGGCCCTCAAGCAGTTTCAGGCCGATCGCGATCTAGAGATCACCGGCACGACCACCCCAGACACCTGGGTCTTTCTGTTGGGTTTACCACCACGGGAAACGGTGGTGCGAGATCTGCCCATTTTACGTTTGGGGGATGGTTTGCAATACCCCACGCTCTTGGAGGAGGTGAAGACGCTACAACACGCCTTGCAACGTGAGGGATTTCTCGATCGTGACAGCCCGATCGATGGTCACTTTGACACAACAACCCAGGATGCGGTCAAAGCCTTTCAACGGAGCGCGACCCTGGTGTCTGATGGCATTGTGGGTCAAGAAACCTGGTCGTCCCTGCTGCGAATGCCCCTGCGTGCCTACACTCCCGATCGGGGCCAGGGTTCTAGCACAAGCCCCGCCTCACCCCTATCCGCTCCAGAGGGTGGCTACAATCTCGATAAAATCATCGCCTCAATTCCCTATCCTGTCGTGCGAGAGTACGCCCACGGCTCGATCCCCCTACTCTTTAACGCCTGTGCCGCCTTTGGTGTGACCGACACCAACCAAATCGCCTACATTTTGGCAACCGTGGAGCATGAATCGATGCTCGGGCAGTGGACGGAAGAATTCGCCAGTGGACAAGCCTATGAATGGCGATCGGATTTAGGCAACAACCAATGGGGCGATGGCCCTCGGTTTAAGGGGCGTGGCTATATCCAGATCACGGGTCGGGATCACTATAAACGTTGGTCGCAATTGCTGGGGGTGGATTTGATCCGTGAGCCGCACCGGGCTAGCGAGCCGGATCTAGCGGCAGAAATTGCGGTGCGGGGGATGCGAGATGGTTACTTTACCAGTCATCGCCTCGATGATTACATTAACGAGGATAAGCAGGATTTTTATAACGCGCGGCGGATTGTGAATGGACTCGATCGTGCGGAGCATATCGCGGCGATCGCGCGGGAGTATGTCCGGGTGTTGAATTGACCCGTTTCGATCTCAGGTTGCGATCTTGGGTTTTGAGCTCAGCCGTTGATTGAATCCACGCTCACGTGCAAATTCAATCCAATTCAATCCAATTAAATTTAAATCTAGAGAAGAATGACATCGTATGGCTTGAGTCAACCTGTGACGGTGAGACCTTAATCTAGAGTTGAATCGTCAACCTGGGCTCGCCCCGTGAATTCACGACTACATCAGGGAAGGGATCGATGCAAGGCAAATCTAGACCCGCAATTGTGATCAGTGCCCTGCTCCTCGGGCTTGGCGCTGGCGTACACCTGGCCGTACGACCTCCGAATCAGCCCGCGATCGCCCAAACTGCGACGCCGATCGTCCCCAAGGCGAGCGAACCGGCCACCTCCGTACCGCCCAGATCCGAGCAACCGTTTGACGATCGGATTCACGTCGGCATCGTCCAGCGGTTTGGTGAAAATCCCCAGGATCGCCTTGTGTTACGCGATGCCAATGGCGGCAGCCTGCGCGTCAGTTTTGATCGCCACGGCCAGCGCGAAACCCGCCAGCTTGACGCGATTACGATCGAACTGGATGAAATTCCTGCTGAACCGCCGATCGTTGACGATCGGATTGTCCTGAGCGTGCATCGTAGCTTTGAAAATGCCGAAGCCAGCGCCCGTGAATGGCAAGCACGGGGCATCGCCACCGAAATCGCCCAGCCCGATAACTGGGAAGTTTGGGCCGATCGCCAGGTGTACGATTCACCGCTGCTGCGCCAGTTTTTACACGACAGCGCCACCGCTGCGGAGCTGACCGAACCGACCAAGGTACAAGGCCAACGCGATCGGCGTCAGCAATTGGCCTGGAAAATTCTTGGGGAAACCGTTCGCGGCGATGGGATCACGATCGAACCGAGCAGCGGCGCCGCCAAACTGGAACACGGCGTCACCCAGCCCGATCGCTACACCTACGGCGGCACGTTTTACCTACAACCCAACGCCTACGGAACCTATACACTGGTCAACCACGTTTCGATCGAAACCTACCTACGCGGTGTCGTCCCCTACGAAATTGGGACCGGTGCGCCCTATGCGGCGATCGAGGCACAGGCGATTATTGCCCGCACCTACGCCCTGCGCAACCTCCACCGCTTCGCGATCGACGATTACGAACTGTGTGCCGATACCCACTGTCAAGCCTACTGGGGACTCACGGGATCGACCGCGACCACCGATCGGGCGATTGCAGCTACGGCGGGACAGGTTCTCGCGTACGATAACGAGCCGATCGATGCGTTGTATTCTTCCACCACCGGTGGTTTTACCGCCCCGTTTGAGGACATTTGGCGCGGGGAATCACGCCCCTATCTCACCGCCATTCTTGACTCTGTCCAGGTGAATTGGGATCTGGACGCGAAACCCCTATCCGATGAGGCTAATTTTCGGCAGTTTATCGCCTTAGAAAAACAGTTCAATGAAAGCGACTGGGATACGTTTCGCTGGCGCGAGAAAACCAGCCTGAAGGAGATGACAGCCTACTTTAAACGCTATCTCCAGCGTAGCGGTCGTCCGATCGAGTTTACGACGATGACAGCCGTGGAGATTACGGAGCGATCGCGAGCGGGCCGGATCTTAGCCATGCGGGTCACCACCGACACCGGCGAGCTGATCATCCCCGGTGATGAGATTCGATCGGCATTTTATCCACCCATCAGCACCTTTTTCTACATCAATCCGGTGTACGAACCCCCCAAAACCACCGCGTCTTCCAAACCAGCGACCACTACGCCAACAACCACAGCGCCAACGGCCCAAACTTCCAACACCAACGCCCAACCACGACCCAAAAAACTTTGGGGTTACGAATTTGTGGGCGGAGGATTTGGGCATGGGGTGGGTCTGAGTCAGACGGGAGCCTATAACCTCGCCAATATCGGCAAGAACAGCACGGAAATTTTGGAGTTTTACTATCCCGGTGTGACCTTAACCCAAGTCGAAAACCTTCAGCTTGATCGGCTCGATCGGCGTGATGAGTGATCTTGATTTCTCGGGATAAGGGCTGCTGCTCAACGCAGCGACGCCACCTCCACCGATCGCAGCCGCCCCGACTCGATCGCCCAGCAATGATCCGCCACCTCCAGCAAATCCGCCGCATCGTGGGTCACCACCAACAAACTCCATTCCTGTTTTAACTTGGCCAACAGCGCCACCAACTGGCGACGCATCGACCAATCTAACCCTGCGGTGGGTTCGTCGAGCATCAAAATTTGGGGCTGGCGAATGAGCTGCACCGCGAGGGCAAGGCGACGCTGCTGACCGCCGCTGAGTTCGTGGGGGGCGCTTTCGATCGAGACATCACCCAGGCCCACATCTTGAAGGGCAGCGTAAACCTGCTCCGTACGAAGCTCAGGATGGCCGAGGCGTAATTCTTCCAAAATCGTCATGCCGCAAAAGTGACGCTCAGGAAACTGAAAAACCAAGCCCACCAATTGATGGAGCTGTTCCGGGAGTAGCTCTTGCGATCGCCACGCAACCCGACCGCTTGTTGGCTCTGCCAAGCCCGCCACAATGTCGAGTAGGGTCGTTTTTCCCGATCCGCTCGGGCCAATAATTGCCGTGAGCGACGTGGGTGGAATCTCAAGATTGATCTCCGAGAGGATCGGATGTTCGGTCGCGGTGGGGTGATAGCCGAGTTGTTCGAGGGACAGCATGGATTGAGGCCAAAAATTGCGATCTATCAAGCGAATGCCCCAACGATTCAAGAGAAATGGTTAGGGCATTCCAGCATTCGGGTCACAAACGCAGCGCTAGGCCGGAGTTTTTTGCAAATCCGGGCGTTCTTCCGCCACGATCGCACCGGACACGGGACACACTTGCAGACAAATACCGCAATCAATGCAGGTTGCAAAGTCGATCCAATACCAGGCGGTTCCCTTTTTATTTTTGCCAGGGCCATCATGAATACAGGCCACCGGACAGGCTTCGACGCAATCGGCTACGCCTTCACAAACATCCGTGACGATAGTGTGGGCCACGATTTTTCTCCCTTCGGAATGAACGATAAACGATCGGTTTGGTCGGTGCGGGTAACCCCAGTCAGTGTCACCGTTGGATCGGGCCGCATCAGCCCCTAGGCGAACGACCCGTGATGGATTCACCAGTACACACCACTGTTAACCAAACTTCATACTTGATCGTACCCTACGGTTTCACTTGCGGTTGACCAGAGCCCCATCCCCTCGCTCTGTTCAGGCAGAGAGCAAGAGGGGGAAGGAAAGCGATCGGGTTGAGGATGTGTGAGATCAGCCGATCCGCTTACACCAAGGATTCCACCTCGATCGCACCATCCGCCGCCACCCAGACCAGTTGCTGAACTCGACGCCGGAAGGCATAGTCTCGCACGGTGGTGGGAGAGGCGGCGATTTCCTCCAGTGCGACTTCAACCCGATCGCTCGGATGCTCCCGGCGAAGCGTGCGAGCGTGGGTGTGTGCGGCAGCCTGAGCGGTGAGATCGCGGGGAACCACGAGCCAATCCGTCGCGGCGATCGAGGTCGGCAGACGATCGCGGCTCTGCAACAACTGTTGCAATTCTTCGATGCAGAGCCCAAACCCTACACCAGGGCGAGATTCACCCGTGGGATGATACAGGCCAAGCAGGTCATCGTAGCGGCCACCTTTGCCCAGGACACAGGGGCCGGAACTGGTTTCAATGACGACCGCGAACACGATCCCGGTGTAGTAGTCGAAGGTTTCGATCGTGCTGAGGTCGAGGACAATGCGATCGAGCATTGCACCATCGCGATCACTGGCTTCCAGGGTGGCCTGGCAAGCTGCTGAAGCACCGCCTTAGGCTGGCCCCGCAATTCAAACAGGACTAAGGCTCGTTCGTGTAAATCGGCGGGTAAATCCATGTCCGATAGGGCCACCCGATCGAGCTGGGCGATCGCCGTGCGGACCGATTCGCGCACCGCAGCGGGGAACGGTTCGAGCAGCGATCGCGTCAGGGCCGCTTGACCGAGGACAATTTTCCAATCCGTCAGGTCGATCGCCGTCAGGCAATCCGCCAGCAACAGTAAAATTTCGGCATCGGCCATCGATCCACCCGCACCGAGCAGTTCAACACCCGCCTGATGGAATTCGTGTTGGCGTCCGTGGCGGCTGTCCGGCTCGCGGCGAAACACGTTGGTGTTGTAGTAGAGCCGTTGGGGAAACGATGCCCCGGTTAGACGGGTGACAGCAGCACGGGCGATCGAAGCGGTCAACTCCGGACGCAAACCCAGTAGACCATCGTCCGGATCTTGGATTTGGATGACGCTATCGGGATCGATCGCACCACCCGCCATCAGCATATCGAGACGTTCGAGGGTTGAGGTGACGATTTGATGGTAGCCCCAACGCGCGAAGATCGAATTGAGATGGGTTTCGATCCATTGTTTTTGAGCGACATCGAGAGGAAGAAGATCCCGCGCTCCGGCGGGGGGCTGAAAGACCGTCATGGTGAGGTGAGGCAGGCAATAAACAATTGAGCGATGCGAGGGGTGTTGTACCGTCAGTCGCACCGTGAGCTGTGACGAACGATACCAATTCGCACGCACAAACATACCGCGATCGGTGTGTTTCGCGAGTGAGTTTTAGGAATGGGTTGGGTGAACCGGTTGGGATGCTTGGTGTTGTCATGCGGGGAAATCGCCCCACACGACCACGATCGGCGGTTACTCCCACCGCAAGCTGTGCTAGATCTATGTCACCATAAGAGATTCTAAAGACCCTTCGATTCTCCTTACTCGCCGATCGCCGCGATCGGCTCGTGCGCTATGACTAAAGTCGTCGTCGGCCTGTCCGGTGGAGTCGATAGCTCCGCCAGTGCCGCCCTCCTGCAAAAACAAGGCTATGACGTTGTCGGCCTTACCCTCTGGCTGATGAAAGGTAAGGGTCAATGCTGCTCGGAAGGATTAGTCGATGCGGCGGCCATCTGTGAGCAGCTCGGCGTTGAGCATCATGTGGTCGATAGCCGCGAAGCGTTCGAGAAATATATCGTTAATTTTTTAGTCGAAGGTTACAGTTCCGGGATTACCCCCCTGCCCTGTTCCCAGTGCAATAGCGCTGTTAAATTTGGCCCAATGCTGGCCTATGCCCGTGCCGAGCTTGGCGCCGACTACATCGCCACCGGTCATTATGCCCGCGTCGATCGCGACCCCGACACCGGACGTTTTCGCCTCAGACGCGCCTTCGATCGCAACAAAGATCAAACCTACTTTCTCTACGACCTTGACCAAGACGCCCTCGGTCATAGCCTCTTTCCCCTTGGTGAACGTCAAAAAACCGAAACCCGACAAATCGCCGCCGACTCCGATCTCGTCACCGCAGAAAAACCCGAAAGCCAAGATCTGTGCCTTGTGGAAACCCACGGCACGATGCGCGACTTTCTCGCCAAATACCTCGCCCCCAAACCGGGCGATATTGTCGATACCAGCGGCAAACCCCTAGGACGTCATGACGGCATCCAAAACTACACGATCGGTCAGCGCAAGGGCTTAGGGATTGCGGCTCCCAATCCGCTCTACGTGGTGGCGATCGATGCGGGCAAAAATCAGGTGATCGTCGGCGATCGGGATCAAGTGCATAGCGATCGCTGTAGCGTCAGCCGGGTGAACTGGGTCTCGATCGCCGAACCGAGTGCGCCCATTCGCGCCCACGTGCAAGTCCGTTATCGCAGCCCCGCCGTCCCCGCCACGATCGTCACCCTAGACAATCAGCGCGTGACCATCCAGTTTGACGAGCCGCAATTTGGCATCACACCCGGCCAAGCCGCCGTCTGGTACAACGACGACGTGTTGCTCGGGGGTGGCATCATCGATCGGCCGACCCCGCCAATGGTCGATCCCACGGATTCCAGCGATCCCGCCGAATCCTAGTCGCGACGCTGGATCGGGGCGAATCTCCCCACGAAAGTGATCCACGGTTTATCCGTTACGTCGAAAAGTTGCGACTCCGCCCTGTGCCGTCTACACCCCTTCTCTCTGGGGTGTAAGGGTTCACGTTGAGGTAACGGTGACGGCCAGTTGTGGATCTACCGCCGCCCCTAGTCCGATTGTTATCCAGTATGAAAGCACGTCACTCAATCGTTACACTGAAAGTTTTAGGCCAGGGATCACGATCGCGATTTGTGTAACGTTTTGCAGACTGTCGTAATACTAAAAATCATCAAGATTAGAGTCAAATCGGCGCGATCGTATTTCAAAGAAATAATACTTTCAGACCTAGGCTCTCATAATTCCCAAACTCCAAGAAAGCCGAAATCCTTGCAAAATAAGGCTTATAAATCTTCTTGACTATCCGCGTCAACCACTTGCCCTGCGTGAAAACTTAATCAACGACACGAAATATTACATAAATATTAATAGCCATAGTTTGATATTTATTTCATCGATCGAAAACCTCCCAACTCAAAAGATATGGTAGGGGTATAGTCCCAATGCAAATCGGGAAACTTAGATTGAGAAAACAATCATGAAAGTCCGTCACCTCCTGCAAGGCTACGAGGCGGGAAACCGAAACTTTGCAGGTGTCGATCTACATAGTGCCCACCTTGAGCGCACGACCCTGATCGGGGTTGACTTCACCGGTGCCAATCTGATGGGGTCCGTTTTTGCCCGATCGTTCTTGACCAAAGCTGTGTTCGATCGTGCCTCGCTCAACTGGGTTGATCTCACCTTCGCCAAGCTAAACAATTCACGCTTTGTTGCCTCCGATCTCACCAAAGCTAGCCTAGACGGTGTCTTTGCGGTTGAGACCGACCTCTCTGCTGCGAAATTAAGCGGCACACAGCTACGGGGGGCCAACCTGCGGGGTGCGAGCCTGCGTGAAGCGAATTTGCGGGGTGCAAACCTGACCGGCGTCAATTTGCGGGGTGCGGATCTCTCCGGCGCGGATCTGCGCTGGGCCAACCTCAGCGGCGCTCGTATGAGCGGAGCCAAGCTTGACGGTGCGATCCTGGAAGAGACGATCTTTACTGGGGCTTGGTTAAACGGTGTCAATTGGTCGGGGGCGGCGTTATCTCGCCTAAAGTTTGACGAGGCTAAACTCAGTGGCGCCAATCTGGAGCGAGCCAATTTAACCCAGGCAAATCTACGCTATGCGATGTTACATGGGGCTCTTCTGCGTGAAGCGAATTTAACGGGTGTGGATTTTACGGGAGCCTCGCTTGAGGCTGCCGACCTACAGGATGCGAATCTAAGTCAAGCGACGCTCGATCGAGCCAACCTGCACCGAGCGTTACTAACAGGAACCTACTAGAAGCCGTCATGGTTATGGGGAGAGGAACCGAGGCAATGATGGGGACGATCGGACAAATCCGGAGACTATGAGCGATCGGAAATTGAAATGTGAGAATACTATCCGTTGTCGCTTTCACGGTGTTGACGATCGTCCGTCCAAACCTAACGGCCACTGCCACGATAGGGCGCAATGGTATCGTTCGTATAGGCAATATCGGTTGCCGGAGTTAGGTAATCGCTCAACGGTGTGGAAGCGTGAGCAGGCACAGTGGAAACATTGATGGCAACGCCGATCATTAGAAAACCGGAAACCCAAAGAGCGTTAGAGATGCGCATGATTTTAATCGTTGAATGCGTTCATTTCTAAGTACCTCGATGGGTTCGGTACATCCGGGAAAATTTAGAATGGTCGTCTATTTTTTTGGTTGCTGGTGAGGGGAAATCGTGAAGTTTGCCTGGGGTTTGGATTAGGACTC
>RDYZ01000136.1 GCA_004293855.1 Oscillatoriales cyanobacterium
AAATAATGCACGTCGCCGGACACCAAATCCTGCTGGCATCAGTCCTGAGGTTATGCGATCTCACCCACTTTGTAACAACATTTTAGAGGCCGTTTCATGGATGCCTTCTCACCCACCCCACCCGCTTGGACCGAGACCGCAACTCATGTTGTGAATTTTGCCTGTCCGCGCTGTGGTGCCAGTAGCCGTGAGGCGAGTCAGGTGTGGCTCAATCGCCGATCGCCGGTATACGGTGCAGACTTGGAGCGTAAATGGCAAGAGTTCTATCAATGCTCCTGTGAGTGTGCTTGGTGGGCTTGGAGCACCGATCGTCCACCCACCTCCCAGGGGGAGACTCCGTCCACTCCCCATCCCGATTCTCCCGATTTTGATCCGTAAACCACGAGCAATCCAGACTGACCTTGAACCTGACGACAACGCTATGACACGGATCTCGCTTCTCTCCCGTATCACATCCATTGGCCTGAGAATTCAACGGCACGCATCAGCCCGTCCCCGTACACGTCCCGCAAGTATTACCCGACCCTGGCTTTCCCCCTTGACTAAGCTGAAAACCATGACGGGTATGGGACTCCGGGTCTGGTTGACCCTTGCGGCGAGTCTGGCGAGCCTAGCCAGTCTGGAGGCAAACCCGGCGATCGCCGCCTCTCAATCTCGCCTAACCTGCCAAATCAGTAGCGCTGACATCCAAGAAAAAGCAGCCCTTTTGCAAGCAGTGCTGGATGGCGACACCAATGCGGCAACGGAGTATCGCAATCTGGTTCGTCGTCATGCCCGTGAACAGGCAGAATGTCGTCAAGGCTCCTGGCCCCGCAATCGGGCGGTTTGGCTAAATCTTTACCCCTGTGATACCCAGTTTGGTCAAATTGACCAACTGTTCGATCGCATTGCCAACGACGGCTATAACCAGATCTATCTGGCCACGCTTGCCAACGGTCAAGTTTTGCTGCCGGGTAATGATAACCCGACCCCCTGGCCTTCGGTTGCACGTACGCCCGCGACCGCTTCGATCGATCTCCTGGCCAATGCCGTGACGGCGGGTCGCGCACGCGGTATCGAAGTCCATGCTTGGATGTTTGCCCTGAACTATGGTTACGCCTACGGCCAGCGTGAGGATCGACAGGCGGCTCTAGCCCGGAATGGACGCGGCCAAACCACGTTGGATCGATCGGTTGCCGACACCAATAACGCCGATGGTATCTTTGTCGATCCCTACAGCCCGATCGCCCGCCAGGATTACCAACGCTTACTCGAGGCCGTGCTTGAACGCGATCCCACCGGGGTTGTGCTCGACTATGTCCGTTATCCGAAACTGAGCGGTACGGATTCGGTGGCTGACGAGGTGCGCGATCTGTGGGTTTACGGTTCGGCATCCCGTGCGGCCTTGCTCGATCGGGCCCAAACCACAGCCGCCCGATCGCAGCTTGAAACCTATCTCGATACCGGTCGTGCCCCCACAATACCCACCATCACGCCTGACAGTGATACCGATCGCGATGCTGCCCGTGATGCCAACAGTGCGACCACCCGCAATACCGGCAGCACAACCACCCCACCACGACAGCAAACCGACACCCCCGCCACCTCCCTACAAACCGAGCTGTGGAATTTAAGTGTCGCCCATGCCGCGCAGGGCATTATCGACTTTGTAAATCTGGCGGCAGCCCCAATCCAAAATCAGCGTCGCCCTGTGGGTGCGGCTTTCTTTCCAAAAGGCAATCTGGCGATCGGCGAGGGGTTCGACTCACGCCTGCAACCCTGGGATAAATTCCCCACCTCGATCGTCTGGCATCCCATGCTCTACGGTGGCTGTAACGGTACCAGTTGCATTCTCGAAGACCTGGAGCGCGTCCGACAGTTTGCCCCCCCCGGTGTTACGATCGTTCCCGCCCTCGCCGGAAGTTGGGGCAGCACAAGCCAAGATCGCCATCCCCCACTCGAGGATCAAATGGAAGCGATCGCGCAGGTTGCCGCCGATCCACGCGGTAACATTAACGCCGTCAGTCATTTTTCCTTTGGCTGGCAATATCCCGAGCTGGATCAGGAGCGTAAGTTTTGTCGGCTTTAAGCTTTAACCCTGTGTGTGCTTCACCCATTCAGGCTTGGGCCACTCTGTAAAGTTGACAGATACACCCATCACACCCACAGAAGAGCATGACCTTCAGACCTTACCGGGTGCAGTCAGACGCCCATCCTTGAACCCCCCGTCTTCCATCCCTTAGACCCATGCACAGTTTTCCAAAAATCACCGTAATCGCGATCGGCAAGGTCAAAAAAGGCTGGGTACGAGAGGGATTCGAGGTGTACGCCCAACGGATACCGGAGTTGACCGTCATTGAGCTAAAGGATAGCCATCCAGAAAAAGAGGGTGAGCAAATTTTAAGCAGGCTTAAACCCAATGATCGGCTAATCGCACTAACCGAGGATGGCACAGGCTTTGACTCGATCGCCTTCGCCCACTGGATTGCCCAGGCTGAGTCCAATCAGCTCGTCTTTGCGATCGGCAGTGCCGCAGGCATCAGCCCTGCGGTGAAGCGAGCCGCTGATCGTTGCCTCAGCCTCTCACCCATGACCTTTCCCCATGAAATCGCTCGCCTTCTACTCTGTGAGCAGCTTTACCGCGCCAAAACTATTTTGCAAGGTGGCAGTTACCACAAATAATTATGCAAAGTATCAACAAACCAAAAGCTACCGCACTGCACAGCACGGTAGCCCGAGTTTTGAACTTTGTTTTGAACTTCGCTCTTAACTTAATTTGAAACGAATTTTCGCTCTCAACACCGACTCTCAAAACTCGCTCGGCAACGCAACAATCTAACCGTGCCGAGCCTACGCCCTAGGTTTGTCCACTCAGAACGACTGGCTGATTAGGGTTTACCGAATCCGATGCCTCATCGAAAACCGTCAGGTTGTCCGGTTGCTTGCATCGTAGGATTGTGACCGCGATATCTTGCGCGCCCTCTTGTTTCAAATCCTCAACATAACCAGTTTGTGCTGTCGTTGCTTCGGCTTCGGAACCAAAGGGGCCGAAGTAATAAACACATGCTGGAGTCTTAGTCGAAACTTTAACCCACCAAGCACGGCCGAGAGCTTGTTTGATGTTGATAAACAACTCTTTCATGGTTGTCGCAAGCTTTCTAAAAATGTTGTTTCGGAATTAATCCCATGCAAGTCGCACTGGCGATCAGGGTAGACACACGATCAACCGATATGCAAACGAGGCAATCTGGATCTATAAACCACCCCATTATGAAGTGATTTATGCGTACATGCTACTACAAGTTTTCAGAGGTTATGTGTAACTTATCGAACCGCATTTGTCGACAAACTTCGTAAACCACCATTCCCGTAGCAACCGATACATTCAGGCTGGGAGTGCGACCATGAAGTGGAACGGAGATCAACATGTCACAGTTTTTCTGAGTCAGTAAATTGAGTCCGTTGCCCTCAGACCCTAAAACTAACACAGTTGGCGTGTCAAATTTAACTTCGTTAACCTGACGATCGGCTTTTTCGGAGAGACCGTAAATCCAGAAGCCCGCTTCTTTGAGGGTTTCTAGGCTACGTGAAAGATTCACAACCCGTGCGATGGGCAGATTGTCTAAGGCACCTGCGGCGACTTTCATCACGGTTGAGGTGACGCCGACAGCCCGACGTTGGGGAATGATCAGACCTTGGGCTCCCATGGCCTCTGCTGTACGGGCGATCGCTCCTAGATTATGGGGGTCAGTGATCCCGTCAGCGACCAAAATAATCGGGCGTTCACTCGCCTCTTTTGCCTTCAGGATCAGTTTATCAAGTTCTTCGTAATCGTAGGGTGCGACTTGGGCGGCAACACCTTGGTGGGTCGCGCCGTCGGTCATCCGATCAAGCCAGGTGTATGAAACCTCATCGATCGTGGCTCCGTTCGCTTTGGCTTCGTTGAGCTTCTCGTGAAATTTATCGGTGTGGCGAAGCTGGGAGACGACCCACACTTTATTCAAGGAACGCTCACTTTCGATCGCACTCAAAACGGTATGACGACCGTAAATCAGGTCTAGATCGCCGGTTGTGTCTTGGCTTTCGCCACCTTGTTCGCTGCGAATTGGACGTACATCCACTTCTCGCTCAAAGCTTGGTTCAAAGCGATCGCCAAATTGGCTACCACTTTGCTGACCGTAGGGTTTGCGATCCCGGTCATTGTAACGATCGGATTTGCCGTAGGGTTTGCGATCGCGATCGCCGCCTTGCTTGCCGTAGGGTTTGCGATCCCGGTCACCATACCGATCGGATTTGCCATAGGGCTTGCGATCGCGATCGCCGCCTTGACCGCCTTGCGGACTGTAGGGCTTGCGATCTCGGTCATTGTAATGATCCGGTTTGCCGTAGGGCTTACGATCGCGATCGCCGCCTTGGCCGCCTTGACCACCTTGCTGACCGTAGGGTTTGCGATCCCGGTCATTGTAATGATCCGGTTTGCCGTAGGGTTTACGATCACGCTCACCGCCTTGACCGCCTTGCTGACCGTAAGGTTTGCGATCCCGGTCATCGTAACGATCGGGTTTGCCGTAGGGCTTACGATCGCGCTCACCGCCTTGACCGCCTTGCTGACCGTAGGGTTTGCGATCCCGGTCACCATAACGATCGGGTTTGCCGTAAGGCTTACGATCGCGCTCACCGCCTTGACCGCCTTGCGGACTGTAGGGCTTGCGATCCCGGTCATCGTAACGATCGGGTTTGTCGTAGGGTTTGCGATCACGATCGCCGCCTTGACCACCTTGCTGGCCGTAAGGCTTACGATCCCGATCGCCATAACGATCGGGCTTGCCGTAGGGTTTGCGATCACGATCGCCACTCGGCTTACCGTAAGACTTACCTCCTTTGCTACCGCGATCGCTATAGGGTTTACGGTCATCTTGATTGCGCGAACGATCACGATCACCGTAAGAGTTGGAATCGTTATAGGAGTTGTCAGCAGGAGGGGTCATGAGTAACCTCGAAAAGGGTGAATGCAGAAGGACAGCCCAGAAGATCACACAGCACAAGGCCCCGATCTATAGGTAACTGACCCATAACAAAGCGAATCAGGAGTCTACCAAGCCTTGATTAACGGGCTGATGACTCAGAGGATTATTGGTGTAGTGAAGCGTGGTGATGGATCGTGGCCATCTGCGGTTATGCCTCTAGCGGCAATATCTGAATTTCGGCTCGGTCTTAACAGAATGATTCGCAACCGAATTCGGTTCGTTCCCAGTAATGTCATCGACGAACCAAACCCGAAAGCAGAGGCGATCGATGAGAACCATGCCGGGTTTCCCTGGAGTTCCTCCAACACGATGTCATGCCTAGACGATCGGACCGGGCTAGGATTTTGAGTTCCGATCCACCTTCCGATCAACGACGGTTAAATCAAGCCAGCCCATCACCTCATTGAGACGATTCGCATCACACAAATACAAGTAGCCCACCAAAGCTTCAAGACTCGTTGCTCGTTGATACGTGGTGCGATTGGTTCGCCGAGGTACGCGTCCCGTTGCGTTACGTCCCCGCCGAACAATATCTAACTCGGTTTCAGAGAGGGCAGACTCGATCGCATCGAGATGCTGAGCTTGCCGTTCTGCCCGCACATGGCCAACAACACATCGATGATGATCGTTAAGTCGGCGTGGTGGAGATAAAAAGGCTTGCCGGACGTACAGTTCATAGACAGCATCGCCGATGTAAGCCAGAATTCCGGGTGCAACTAGGCGAGCTTCGCGATCGCTGAGCGAAGCGGATAGCGGAAAAGCATTCAAGGGTAGAGGGAATCAGAGGTAGCGGACAAATTTATCGTTTACTAGGACGCTATGGCAAACCACACTTTCCAGATCACACGATGAACCATTAGGCAACGGTCAGCCGTAAACGCATGGCGTACGGATTAAGCCCGGTTCCTAACAATAACCGATCCTCCTTAAAGTTGATCATGGCAATGTTGGCTTAGCGCCACAATCACTCACAGGATCAGCACCCACACGATCGCCATCACACAACCCGAAACGTTACGGTAGAGGATGATTCAAAGCGGGAAGGCCACTTTTGGAAGGATGTCGCTGGGTTGATCGCATCCGGATCACCAGCCTTGCAGTCTTCATCAGCAGGGGATTTAGCGGAAACAGTGACGCCGGAAGCTCCCGATTGGGGTGATGGTGACAGGCACTCATCACAGCCTTAGTCAGGATATCCAGGATTGTGTTTCCGCTAAACCAATCAAGTGCCTGGGTCAGAGAGGTTCGCAACCGCTGAGTCAACGGATTCTTGCAGCGACAGAAATTTTTCTAATCGCACAAGCTTTACCGTTTGGGTTACACGGGGATTGGTCACCACCTGTAAGACACCACCTGCGGTTTGAGCTTTCTTCACTAACTGCACCAGAGCGCCTAAACCGGAGCTATCAACAAAATCAATTTTTGATAGGTCCAGAATAATGTTGCTCGGTCCTTGCTCGACAAATTTATCCAAAGCCTTACGGAAGTTTGGCTCGGAAAAGGCATCTAGAAGGCCAGTTAAGCGAAAAAGCTGATAGTTATTTTTGACTTCTCGCGTGCCTCGAAGGCTTACGGTCAAATTGAGCTGCTCGGGAATGACTATCTCCTCCTCATAAGCGCACTAAGTTCAGACTTTTGGACACTCCTACGACTTGGGATCGCAGGATTCCTGATTTTGGGAGCGACAACCGATCATGAGCCACGGGGGCTGCGGCCCGATACGAATAAGGGGCTGTGATCGATCGCCTGCAACTTCCATCAGGCAGACTTTGAGCCTGTTTCCAGGTGTCTCTCGGTACCGGTTTTCACTTTAAAGTCCTGACAATTATAAAGTGAAGATGGGTCGCATTCCGTGGGGTGGCTGGGTTTTTAGC
>RDYZ01000137.1 GCA_004293855.1 Oscillatoriales cyanobacterium
CCGTGCGCTGTTCCAGGGGAGTACGATCGGGTTTAAAGGGATTATCCGACGCCCAGATCACGACGCGATCAAAGCGATCGGCGAGCCAGCGAATGACGGCACGATGGCCCACGCTGGGGGGATCGGCACTGGTACCAAACAGGGCGATGTTCATGGTTGATCGATAAATCAGGGAAGGAAACGGCAGAAAAAGGGTGCAGTGTCCCAGAGGATAACCCTCTTTTTGTGACGCTTTGTTACGGCATTTTGGGCTTGAGATGGTTCAGACTACCGAGATCAAACGCCGATCGCGGCTTTTGGTCAACGTTCGCGGGTGATGTTCGCGCAACAGGGAGGCGAGGGCAGAGAGTTCGGGGGATCAAGGGAGAGTCTGACGCAGAGCCTGTAACGCCTCAGAAATCTGGGGCAGTGGGGGAGCCTCGCAACGGAGCGAGCGAGCGGCGGCGGGGAGGGCGGCGACCGAAGCCGCCGTTCGTTGGGCGATCGCCTCCAAGGGTTCCACGGCTGCGATCCGTTGTCCGTCACGCATGACACAGACTAGCAATGGGTATTCACTCGCTGCTGCGGTCTCGTCGGCTAGGCCCAAGCGATCGCCCGTCACCCCGCGAAACACCTGCTTTGATCCAGGATAGGTGGTCTTTCCGGGCGATCGCTTCGCCACCGGTACACCATCGAGATCCACCAGTTTGTACACCCCACCAAACGCAGAGCCTGCGACTAAGCGTGTCCCGATGCCATAACCGTCCAGTTTCGCACCGGCTGCGATCGTGCGTTCAATTTCCCATTCATCAAAATCACCACTGGCAAAAATGGGTACATCCGGCAGAATCTCGCGCACCTGTTGCGACAGCGTCACAATATCCCCCGAATCAATCCGAATCCCCCCCATCTGGCACTGACCCGCCTGACGTTGCTGGGCGAGGGTGCGTACGGCTGCGATCGTGTCAAAGGTATCGACCAACAGCGGCGCACCGGGGAAATATTGGTGAAATGCACTAAAAGCAGACGACTCATTTTGATTGATCGCGCTAAAAGCCAACACCAACGCATGGGCCATCGTTCCTGAGGGTTGGCGACCGAGTTCGAGCGCCGCGAACACATTGGATGTGGCATCAAAGCCAGCGGCAAGGGCAGCACGGGCAGCCCAGAGCGCCGCTTGAGGTGAGGATGCGCGACGGGTACCAAATTCGAGCAGGGTGGCGCGATCGCCTGCCACATCACGCATTCGAGCGGCACGGGTCGCGATCAAGGTTTGGTAATTGATCGTATTGAGCAGATAGGTTTCGACAATTTGGGCTTGCCAGAGTGGAGCCTCGATCCGCACGATCGGCTCGTTGGGTAAAAACGCCGTACCTTCCGGCATGGCATACACAGAGCCACGAAAACGGAAATTGGCAAGCTGTTCCCAAAAGCTGGCCGGTGCTCGATCGAACAGTCCCGTTTGACGTAAAGCCGTGATTTGATCGGTGGAAAATTGCACCACTTCGAGATACTGCAATGCCTGCTCGAGACCCATGGCGATCGCATAGCCAAAGTGACGCGGAAAGGCGCGGGCGAACAGCTCAAAGCTCGCCGGACGATCGGCCATCCCCTCACCGCAGTAGCAAGCCGACATGGTTAATTGATACAAATCCGTCAGCAGACTGTAATTGGCGGGCTGGGGTTCGAGGCGTGGAGATAGGGACATGACTCGATCGCGCTAGCTGCGCGAGTTGAACGATTCACGCCTTAATTATAGTAACTTTTACCAAAATAGTTGAAATTCTAACGAAAACCCCTAGCCTGGAGTCTTCCGCGACGGCGACGGCGTCGCACCAGGGTGCGATCTCTCACTCACGGTTGCTCACGCTTGCATTAATCCAAAGCACGTCGGTGTCTGTCGGTGTCTGTCGGTTGTTGACGGGATCAAACATCCCTGAGAAATCTGGGTATGGCGCATCAATTCTTTAGATTATGTACACATTTGCCGATGTCCTCCCATCCGGACGTTAGGGTGTGATGTGGATCGACCAAGAGCGCGATCGGGATCATGCCCTTGGGGGCGGTGGCATCACGTTGCCGCCAGTTTGTTTGTCAGATACTGAAATTAGGCAATTAGGCAACTGAACGTTATGCTTCCGCAACTCCAACTCCTACCTGGTGCTATTTCCGAAATCATGGCGGCTAGCAGTGAATCGGGTTATCTGACGATCGCCGATCGCTACGGGCTACTCGCAGCTACCCTCGATGACTCCCTCAGTGAAACCGAGCGACGTTGTGTCAATCGCTTAGTGCGATCAGCCGCCCGAGGCCGTCTCCAGTTACTCAATGTTTTGTCCTAGTTCTGTTCGCGTTTGGTTCAAGTTCTGTTCGAGTTTGGTTCTAGCCGTGGCACTCTTCAAAAACACCCGACGGCTACGAGTATACTGAAGTGAAAGCATTACCTTTGGGCGATACGCACCATCGCGCTGGTCTAAAGTGTCATCTAAACGTATCAATCCGATGGGTGGTTGCGGTCTGTCGAACCGTTATGCGTCTTTACGGTGCAGGTTGCCGATGCGGGATTCGCATTCTTTTAGATCACAGCGATCGTTACGATAGCTTCTCGGATCATGCTTCGCGATCGTCATCCTGAATCCATCAATTTTGACGTTGCTCAGATCCCCTAATTCCTCCTTCTTTGTTGCCTCTTTCAGATGTCCGAACGCCCTAAAACTGCCGAACAGCCCGTTTCGCCCCCCCAGCAACACGACGAAAATCCCTGGGTTGAGACCCTAAAAACCTTTGCACTCAGTGCGGTTCTCGCACTTGGTATCCGTACATTTGTCGCCGAAGCTCGCTATATTCCATCGGGATCGATGTTGCCCACGCTGCAAATCAACGATCGGCTCATCATCGACAAAGTGAGTTATCACTTCACGGATGTACAGCGGGGTGACATTGTCGTCTTCAACCCCACGGAAGTTCTACGTCAAAAGTTTAAAGATGCATTCATCAAGCGCGTGATCGGTCTTCCCGGCGACACGGTCGAAGTCCGTCGCGGTACGGTGTTTGTGAATGGTGAAGCGCTGAGCGAAAACTATATCGCGGCGGAGCCGGACTATGTCTATGGCCCCGAGGTGGTGCCGGAGGGTCAGTATCTTGTGTTGGGCGACAATCGTAATAACAGTTATGACAGTCACTACTGGGGTTTTGTCCCGCGTGATCTGATTGTTGGGAAAGCCGTTGTTCGTTTCTGGCCGCCGCAGCGACTCGGCCAGCTTGTGCCAGAGCCTACCTATCGTCAAAATTAGGGCTTTGTCACTGAGGATCGATCGAATTTCTCGGTGAACGCGAGGCGAGATCGCGGGTGCATGACAATCCACCCCGATACGCATTCATTATGTGTAGGACTGACAGACCGGCGAGCGAGAACGACACAATCGCGTCGGTGTATTGTCATGCATCCGATGAGTTCTGGATGGATAACCCAGACCGATGAATCGACCGGTTGCCCTAGTCTGAAGCGGATTGAACGCCATGAAACCGGATCACACCCCTGATAATGGAAGGCATTAAATATTCCAAGAGGGCATTACCTTGGCTACTTTTCGGACGCCGGAACTCGATCGCCCCGATCCCCAAGACTTCGATCTTCGTCTACGGATCGACACCCTAAATGATAGCGATCGCGCCGATCACCTCGCGGCTCAAGCTGCCGATCGCAACGAAATTCTTCATGGACTCACCCAGCCGCAAAAAACGTTACCCAGCAAATACTTTTACGACCAGCGAGGGTCGGAACTGTTTGAAGAAATTTGTGACCAACCGGAGTATTACCCGACCCGTACAGAGGCGTGGATCTTAGACCACTATGCGGGAGAAATGGCCGACGTCACCGGCCCCTGTGAACTGGTGGAACTGGGAAGTGGTAGCTCGACGAAAACCCGCGCTTTGCTCGATGCCTATCGCGATCGGGGTGGGCCACTGCGCTATGTTCCGATCGATGTGAGCCGCACGATTTTGATCGAGAGTGCTCGCCAATTGCTACGCGATTACCCGACGTTGCAGGTGCGCGGTACGATCGCCACCTATGAGCGAGCCCTGCTCCAACTGGGGGTTAATCCCACGGCGACGGATCTGTCTGCCCGAATGCTGATTTTTCTGGGTAGTACCCTCGGCAATTTCACGCCGGAAGAGTCCGATCGCTTTTTCATGCAAGTGCGTGATTTCCTCAACGCAGGTGACTATTTTTTACTGGGTGTTGATTTACATAAAAATACGGCGCAACTCGAAGCCGCCTACAACGATGCTCAAGGCATCACCGCCCACTTTAATCTGAATATTCTCGATCATTTAAATCATCGGTTTGCCACCAATTTTAAGCGCGATAATTTTGAACATTGGGCGTTTTATAACGAGCACGATCGGCAAATTGAGATGCATTTACGCTGTTTAATAGACCACGAAGTTCAGCTTGGCGATCATCGATTTAGCTTCACCCAAGGCGAGACGATCCGCACGGAAATTTCACGTAAATTCGACCTTGAGAGTCTACAAACTCAGCTTAATCAGTATGACCTAGAACCGATTCAGGTCTGGCAAGATCCGCAGGGCTGGTTTGCCTCGATCCTGACACGTCGGCGCTCCGATTAGGCCGCCACTGTAGCCGTCGCCGATCGGTGGGTTAGCCTTGTTGTGTAGACGCCGTAGCCACTCATCAAGGTTAACGACAATCTCGCGATCGCGATCTAAATAAGTAACAAGCAATCCGAAACAACCAACAGAAAACTGTGACGATGTTCTCATCTTTACCAAGACCTCAACGGCATCACTGCGATCGTGATACCCTCATCGCCTACTTTGACCATGCCTGGACGATCGAAGATCGCCTCTTAGAAAGCATTATCAATCCCGAAACGTTTTACCTCAGTCCTGACCCGCTACGCAATCGATTGATTTTTTATCTCGGTCATTCGGCGGTGTTTTATATTAATAAATTAATCCAGGTTGATTGGCTCGATCGGCGGATTAATCCCGAGTATGAAACGCTGTTTGAAATTGGCGTTGATCCCTCAACTCCAGAGGAACTGGAAGCGGCGATGGCTCATGTGCGGTGGCCGGAGGTCGATCGCGTTTGGGCGTATCGCCACAGCGTCCGCGAAGAGGTGACCCGCGTTATCCAGCGTGCGCCCCTTGAGGATCAAACTGAAGCACAAACCACAGATGATCACCCGTGGTTCACCCAGCCGATCTGGGCGCTGCTGATGGGCATCGAACATCAACGCATTCACTTTGAGACCTCGTCGATGCTGCTACGTCAGCTTGATGCCGATCGCCTACGTCGCCCGGAAGGCTGGGAGTATGCACCGACCGCTGGAGCCGAACCGATGCAGGGGCTGGTTCCGGTGGCGGGTGGTCAGACGGTGTTGGGCAAAGCCTCCACGGCGGACACCTACGGTTGGGATAGTGACTACGGCTCGCGGACGGTGACGGTGCGACCTTTCCTGGCGGGGCGAACGCTGGTGACCAACGGCGAATTTCTTAAGTTTGTCCGCGATGGTGGCTACGATAATCCCGAATTTTGGACGACGGAATCGCAGGCCAGACGATCGCCCAACCGGGCGTCACACCCGAAGTTTTGGCGCTGCGACGGCGATCGCATCCGTTACCGCACGGTGTTCGAGGAGATTGATCTGCCGCTGAACTGGCCGGTGGAGGTCAATCATGACGAGGCGATGGCCTACTGTCGTTGGTATGGGGCGGGGACGCGCCTGATGTCTGAGGCGGAATGGCAGGTGAGCTTAGCTGAGGCCGATCGGGGTGAGTCCCGCGCTAAATCTCCGGATCTGGCTATGTTCAATCTTGATCTACGCTTTGGGTCACCCAGTCCGGTCGGCTACTTCGAGAGCGATCGCGATCGTCCGTGCGACCTACACGGCAACGTCTGGGAATGGCTGGGCGATGACTTTGCGGCGCTGCCCGGTTTCGAGCCGCATCCTCTCTATCGGGACTATTCCGAACCGTTTTTTGATGGACAGCATAAAGTCATGCGGGGCGGCTCCTGGGCGAGTACCGGCGCCTATGCCGCGTGGGATTGTCGCAACTGGTTTCGCCCCAATTTTTACCAACACGCTGGATTTCGCCTTGCACGGGATGCGTAGGTACACTGGCGAATCATTGCATCGACGGATCGCCCTGAGTCTGACGATCGGGGCGATCGTTGCCTTTCCCCTCTCCATCCGTTCGATCGACTCAACCATTCATCCATAAACTGAACATGTTTCGACCCACTCCCATCCCTCCCGGCCCTGGTCAAGAATCCGTCTGGGACTATCCCCGTCCCGCCTGTTGGCAAGCGACCGATCAACACATTCAGGTAATTTTTAACGATGTGGTGATTGCCGACACTCGCCGCGCCAAGCGCGTTTTGGAAACCAGCCACCCACCGAGCTACTACATTCCGCCGGAGGATATCCGCTTTGAATATCTCCAAGCCACGCCGCGCCAAACGTTTTGCGAATGGAAAGGGATCGCCTCTTATTTAAGCCTCGCGGTGGCTGATCGCACCGCTGCGAATGCCGTGTGGCAGTACACCAATCCCACACCGAATTTCGCTGAAATCAAAGACCACTGCGCCTTCTACGCTCACCTGATGGACGCCTGTTACGTCGATGGCGATCGGGTCATTCCCCAACCGGGTGGCTTCTACGGCGGCTGGATTACGCCGAATGTGGTCGGCCCCTTCAAGGGTGAACCCGGTACGATGGGTTGGTAAACGCTGCCGGAGTTTCCCTACGTCCAGGGTCACACCTGTCTTAATCACGACTCAGGCATACCCACATTCCCCTGCGCCTTCCATAAGCCTACGCCTACAATGGATGTAGTATCCCGATCGCGGCAGACTGGTTGGACTCCGTCT
>RDYZ01000422.1 GCA_004293855.1 Oscillatoriales cyanobacterium
TCGAGGGGGGTCGTTCCCTCCGATTTGGCCTGGGTTTGTTCCACCGTCACTTTCGCCAGTTTGCTGTCCTCATCCCATTCGTAACTCACCTGATAATCGGGATGACCACCGCGATAAACGTATTGGTCGAACAGATAGCGCAGATTTCGCCCGGTGCTGGTTTCGATCGCCCGGATCAGATCGATCGTCTCCACCGTGCGATGGGCATTTTCGTTCACAAACTGGGCGATCGCCTGCTTAAACAGCGCATCCCCCAACTCAGCACGAATCATGTGATAGACACACGCACCTTTTTCGTACAGATGGCTATCGTAGAGTTCGATCGCCTCGCGATACACGTGCGTGACGATCGGGCGACGGTAGCGGCCACTGTCCTCGGCGAGATAGCTCCGCGCTTCTCCGAGCAGGTAATAGGCTCCGTCATCGGCGCTGCGTTCATGCTCGAACCACTGCACCTCAGCATAGGATGCTGCCCCTTCCTTAATCCAGGCATGAGACCAGTGGTCGATTACCACCAGATCGCCAAACCACTGGTGGGCAAGCTCGTGCGCCACGAGGGATTCGCTGCTGGAGTCGTCGATCGCGGCGCGTTCATCGAGCAAGCAACGGGAGGTTAACAGGGTGGTGGAGGTGTTTTCCATGCCACCGAAAATGAAGTCATCGACGCAGACTTGCGCGTATTTTGGGAAGGCGTAGCGATAGCCGTAGATGTCGCTAAAAAAGGCCACCATGCGCGGGGTTTTGCCCATCGTTCGCGCCACATCGTCCAGGCGATCGCGTTCGACGTAATAGGTCACCGGGATGCCGTCCCATTCGTCGCGTACTTCGGCGAATTTGCCGATCGCCAGGGTCATTAAATAGGTGGGATGCACCTGGGTTTGAGACCAGTGGTAAATTTTTTCACCACCACCATCAGCGCAATCTTCCGTCGCAATTAATTCACCATTGGAAATCGCGAGAAAGTCCGCCGGAACCCGCACACGAATTTCGGAGGTGGAGAGCTGACCGGGATAGTCAAAGCAGGGAAACCAAAAGCGCGAATCTTCATCTTCGCCCTGGGTCCACACCTGCACCGGTTTATCGGGTTCGGTGTCGGTGGGTTGGACAAAGTAGAGACCACGGCGCGGACGATCGACGTGATAGGCGATCGTCAGTTCGATCACTTGACCGATTACCGTCGGTGTTGCAAGCGACACCTGTAGCGTTTGGCTGTCGTAGTCAAAACTCTGCGCCACACCGTCGATCGTCACCGATCCGATCGTCAAGTCCACCGCATCCAGCGTCAGTTTGGTCAGTCCATCCCGCACCGGGTTCAGCCGAATCGTACAGGTTCCGCCAAAGGACTGATTCGGAATATCGATCGCCAGATCCAGGGCGATATGCTCAACCTGGCCGGGGCGATCAGGTTTGTACTGGGGTTGGGCTCCGGGTAGCTCGAAGCGGTGGTGAGATGGACGTGCGGCGGCGAAGCTCGTCAACAAAGCGTGGGGCATGGATTTCTCTGACAAAGGGTGGACTGGAACGATCGCACTGGCGGAATGGTGACCCGCGCGGCGATCGGCAATCCCTGATGGCGGGTGAAACAGTGACGGAATCGCCAGGACTTACGCAAGCGGGTTGAGCAATTCAATGGTTTAGTGGTAGTCCGTGCCTGTCCCCTCAAAATCGCGCTCGTTTCGCGTCACTAGAACCGACTAAATGATGCCGCGCTGTTGCTGCAATCAGCCATTAGATCGGCTTGGTATTGGTTTCAGTTTAGCGAGGGGTTGGGATTGCGATCGGGGTGTGGTGTTTGTGGGGCTTTGGGGCGATCGTAAAAACACGCCCCACCACGGGAAATGGTAGGACGTGTTAGGCACAGCCGTAACGCGCCGAGGGTTTTGCTCTACCTGATCGTCCAAGGATTCAGCAATTCAACACCCGTACCTTCAAAGTCGCGCTCGTTTCGCGTCACTAAAACCAACTGGTGGTGTCGTGCGGTTGCTGCAATTAGCGAGTCGAATACGGGCAGCGGTCGCCCTCGATTTTCACATTCTCCAACCAGTTCGCCCCAGGTTGTCATCACATCGCGATCGAGCGCTAAAATCCGGTTCTCAAAGCGGTGCGGTAGTGCGTTCTGTAACCATGCTTCGAGTTCTTGTCGTCGTCGTGATCGCGGTAGGCGTGCGATTCCCCGCGAAATTTCGCCGATGGTGACTGCGCTAAGGTGCAGGTTCGTTTCGTCCTGTCGTTCGATCCATTCCACGACTTGCCGGTTTGCCTGACGCGCGACGAGTTCGGAAACCGTGCAGGTATCGAGCAGGAAGCTCATAAGGAGATGCGGTTGGGGGGCAGGCAACGATCGCGGCTGAGGTCGAGTTCGTCGATCGTGGCGGCGAGGGGGGAGAGTTGGAAGAATTGCGTGAGGGTTTCGGTGGGTGTTGTGTTGTCGGGTTCGGTGTTTTGCAGGCTCTCGGTCAAGATTTGGATGAGGTAGCGTTTTTGTTGGGGGATGAGTTGCAGGGCGTTTGCTTCGATTTCTTGGAGGGTCATGGTTTTACGGGTCGATCGCGTTTGGTTTCAGTTTAGCGAGGGGTGGGGATTGTGATCGGGGTGTGGTGTTTGTGGGGATTTGGGGCGATCGTCAAAATGCGCCCCACCACGGGAAATGGTAGGGCGTGTTAGGCGCAGCCGTAACGCGCCGAGGGTTTTGCGGGGA
>RDYZ01000138.1 GCA_004293855.1 Oscillatoriales cyanobacterium
CGCTCATCGCAGACCTTTTGGACGATGCGGTTGAGTTCCTGGGCAGAGGCGAGATCACGCCCGAACGGTTTCTCGATCGCCAACCGCTGCTTTGACGGATCTTCGATCATCCCCGCCTTGCCAAGCTGCTGTGTCGCCTCCCCAAAAAAGCGCGGCGCCACAGAGAGATAAAACACACGATTACCCCGTGTGCCTCGCTGCTCGTCGAGTTCGGCTAAAAATTGTTTGAGTTTTTCGTAACTTTCCGGCTGGTCAATATTGCCCGAGCAGTAAAACAAACCCTGGGCGAAATTATTCCAAATCTCCTCCGATTGCAGGCCACCGCCAAACTCTTCGACGCCCTCGCGCATATGCTCGCGGAAAAAGTCGTGGCTCCATTCCCGCCGTGCCACCCCGACGATCGTAATTTCCGGCGGTAAGCGCCGCTCAAGATGCATCTGGTAAATCGCTGGGACGAGCTTACGCTGGGTCAGGTCACCGGAGGCACCAAAGATGACGAGAATCTGGGGGTCGGGAACGCGATCTTGTTGAAGGCCAACGCGAAGGGGATTTTCTGACAGTGAGATCATAAAGCTGCGTTGTGAACGATGCGCTGTGAAGGAAGCGACGATAACGGCTCGATCATCGAACGGGCATGACCGGGCAGTTGTGCGATCGGTCATCCCAGCCATCGATATCCTAGGGTCAGGATTGATCGAGCGTTATCGCGATCGTAGCGCAGGGATCACTGGCATTTCGTTTACAGCAATCGGTTTAACATGCTCTAAAGATTTGACGTATTTTGTAACCTGATTCGTTGTCTTCCGACACAATTTCACGCCACATCTCAGACTAAATTCCCCGATCGAAATTCCACTCCTAGGCATCATTTCGCTGATCGGGATGTACCTTCCCAAAACAAAGCGGACTATGTTTTAGCTAGTTTCCAATTTTTTATTGCGGTCTTCCGTTTCTTCCAACTCCAGCGACGGCGAGGCAAAGGCTTTACGGACTAACGCTCTGACCCCAGTTCTGGTTTCGGCGATTTCAGCTTTGGCCTCCTCTACTGTGACCTGCCATGCTGCGGCGAAGGTTGGCGATCGCAGGGTGAGCAACTCGATCGTCCGCCCCCAAATATGAAGGGTTTGCAACTCTGCCCGCCCAGGCTTGTTGGAGAGTGTCGAAACCGTTGTCCGTAATTTGGCGTTCGTTTTTTTTACCTTTTCCAGGGATTTCTTGAGCTTTTCCGTCCCATCCGACTGGACGCTCATATTGACGTACAAGCTTTTCTTTAAATCCTCAATTTCACGGCGTAATCCCCAGCGGAGCCGCATCGCATTCAGGCCCACGCCCGCCGCTAGGATTAAACCAAACCCCAATCCAGCCCCAAAAATCTCCAGCTCGAATTCTGTCAGTTGCATAGCTCGTCTCGGATTTTGACTTTACTACTATACGCCCACCGTCCGATGTTCAGCCCCTAGATCGGTGCGATCGGGGTTCGATGACTGGTCATCGTGATCCGAAATGGACAACCCTCTCGACCCCCACCATGGCATACGCCACGAACGAACCGCCATAAAGTCCAGTAAAGTCATAGTCACAGATCCAAATCACCGTTAGCGCTAGGGCGCGTGCTCAGTGAACACTAGATCTCCTGTGGGATAAGCAGTTGAGCGACCCAAAACAAACAACTAGGGGCTGAAGCCTATGTTGGGTCAGCGTTTTAAGTTTAATTGAGCACAGCCCATAGCCTCACAACAGCCTATTTGAGACCCATGCAAACCCGCGACACCGCCTCCCTTGACCTTGCCCTCGACACGCTGTCCACTGCGCGTACCGCCTCCGTGCGTCGCACCACTGGTGAAACTGATGTCCATGTCAGCATCAATCTTGACGGGACCGGACAGTGTAGCGCCAATACTGGTGTTCCCTTTCTCGATCACATGCTTGATCAAATTGCTTCCCACGGTCTGATCGATCTCGATATCCAGGCGAAAGGCGATATCGAAATTGATGACCACCATACCAATGAAGATGTGGGGATCACGCTCGGTCAAGCCTTGGCCCAAGCGCTAGGTGATCGCAAGGGCATCACCCGCTTTGGTCACTTTGTCGCCCCGCTCGATGAGGCTCTCGTACAAGTTGCCCTCGATTTTTCGGGGCGTCCCCATCTCGGCTATGACCTAAACATCCCGACCCAACGTGTCGGAACCTACGACACTCAGCTTGTGCGGGAATTTTTCGTGGCGATCGTCAACCATGCCCAAATGACGCTACACATCCGGCAGCTCGACGGCATTAACTCCCACCACATCATTGAGGCCACTTTCAAAGCCTTTGCCCGATCGCTACGTATGGCCACGGAGGTTGATCCCCGGCGTGCCGGACAAATTCCCAGCTCCAAAGGTGTACTTTGAAGCATCCCCAACCGGCCAGCGTTTAACCGTTTAAATTCAGCGAAACCACCTCGATACAAAACCAAAGACCCGACGATTAAACACTAATCGACGGGTCTTTCATTGCGTACAGCGAATCGATCGAAGAATGCGATTACTGAGCCGAACCAAGACCAACGTAGGAGCCGTAGAACAGCAAGGCCGCCACAGACAAAGCGCCTAGACCTGCAACAGTACCAACAACCCACAGGGGGATTCTTACATCAGACATGGAAAGTTCTCCAGAACAAAAAAGAAGCTGAAATTAGTTTGTAATACTCTCGAATTAAACTGACTAGTTCTTAGTTAAAGAAGTAGCTAGAGAAGAGAATACCAAGTACGAAAATCAAGAGCAAACCAAGGTACAGCGACGTCCGGTTTAATTCGACGGGCTGACGGTTGGGGTTGGGAGAGCGAGTAGGCATGGTGGTTTAGGTCGGTTAGCGTCGAGATTAGCGTTGGATGAACTGCATCGCGGCAAGAGCGCCAATGAAGAAGATCGTCGGAACGCCCAGGGTGTGGACGGCCAGCCAGCGGACCGTAAAGATCGGGTAGACGATCGGCTGATTCGGAGATTGATTAGTCATCGAAAATGTCCTGAGGTTGTCACATGAATGGGTGGCTATCGTTCAACAGGATCGTGATTGACCCTCTTGGTTGCGATCGTGCGGAAAGATAGCAGAACAGGGAAGAGACCCAAAACGGCTACGTCCGTTATTGGTTAAACTTGCCAATTTGATCCGCACTCGTATAACGATCGGAAACGATCGGCAATTCGAGACGCTGCTTGGTGAAATATTCATCCGGGCGCGGCGTGCCAAAGGCATCGTAGGCCAGACCGGTGCTTACAAATAACCAACCCGCGATGAACAGCATCGGGATCGTGACCGCGTGGATCAGCCAATAGCGTACGCTAGTGACAATATCGGAAAAAGGACGTTCACCTGTAGTACCCGCCATATCTTAAAAACCTCCGTTCACAACGTTGAGAAACATGAGAAACATACACATCATGATACAGAACGGACGAAACACTCACAAGATATGCTAAACCCACGTCAGCGGATAGACCGGCGGGGATCGTACGTTCTGCGATCGCAGGGCCATGGTGTGGCAGTGGTTCGGCTGTTACCGAACACCGATCAACCTCTCGGTGGCGATCGGTTGAGTCGAGCTTGGGTCTAGGCTGGCGACGAGTTACGCCCAGCACTGGGAGGAGGAGGAGTCCTCCAGCCGAGCCAGCGATCGGCGATCGGTCGGTTAGCTTGACCGCAACCCATCCAACCTTAAACCGTTGCGCTAGGCAGCTTCGGGAGTGGGAACATAGCGCAGCAGGATACCACGCTGACCCAGAATAAAGCCGTGATTTTCGTCCAGAAACTGAATGTAGTTAAAGTTTGAGGGGACGTTCTCCACCTCACGATCCTTTTGCCACGTTTCGGGCTTGCCACCCTCCGTGCTGACGAGCAGGTTACCGCTACCCCCCACAACCCAGACTTCATCCGGTGTGCGGTAGCTCATATCCAACAACCCCCAGCTTGTGGAAAATTCGGGCGATTGTGCTTCTAACCATTCATCGGGATTGTCCTGATCGGAAAAGCGCAGTTGACCGCCACGGGCCAGCAACCACAGACCACCATCGGGACGAAAACCCATGTTTTGCACCCGGCGAGAATCTTGGCGATTATGGGGCGTCCATTCCGATGTCCCAGGGTCCCAGGTGGAATAGAAATTACCATTCGCAGACACCGTTACGTAACGACCCTCTGGGTTACGTTCAATGTTCCGAAATACGCCGAGGGCATCTTGCACGAGGGCTTTCCAATTTTGGCCGTCGTTTTCAGTGACGTAGACCGCCCCAATGTTGGTGGTCATTTCGGCGGAATGGGGGCCTAGGGCAATGATCGAACTCGGCGCACCGGGCAGCTTTTTGCTCAGGGGAATGCGGAACCACGTCGCACCCGCATCCGTGGTGTGAAGCAGAATCGAAGGTTCACCAACCGCCCAACCTTCATCACCTTGAAAGTCTACGGACGTGAAGATAATGTTTTCTTCGCCAAAGTCCAGAGGACGAGCATCCCAGGTCTCACCACCATCATTGGTCTCAAACAGGCTGCCGCGACTACCCACGAGCCAACCATGCTGAAAGTCATCACCACTAAATGCAACATCGTAAAACGTGGCTTCGGTGGGCAGTTCGATCACTTGCCACGGGTTGGTGTTGGTGGAGGGAACTTGGCTACAGCTCGCACAGAACAGGGTTGCGACCAGAACAATGGCGATCGTTCTCAGGCGCTTTAGAATCTCATTCATCGATAAAAAATATGGCAAATTGAATCACAAATAATCTCGTAAACGTGGCCTGCGATCGTGAAGATCTAGAACAACATTAATGGGTTGTCCACCCATCGATCTATCCCAAGCCGTAAAGACTCAGCATCATGATGAGTCCGACCAACAAACTACCAAAGATAAGGATATTTTTTTGGCCAGGGGTTAGGGTATTCACCCCCAGACCAAAGCCCAGGTTTTCCTTAAAACCCGAGGCGACACCCACCGGGCCAATGTTGGCAAAGGCTTTCTTGCGGGCACTACACACAGGGCAACGCCAGTTCGGTGGCAAATCGGAGAACGCTGTGTTCGCGGCAATATTTCCTGTGCTGTCGCCTTTCGTTGGGTCGTAGACGTAGCCACAGGCTCGACATTCGTGGCAGTCGAGCGATTCGTCGCGAAGGTCTAAGCTCTCGGTGCTCTCGACGATCGACTCAGTATTGCTCTCGTGGTTTACGGGCTCGGGAGTGTCCATGATTAAAGACGTGCGTGAATTGTCAAGCAACCTTAAAAAACTGTTAATTATTATGACATAGCCTGATCATTCGATAAAAATGTGCGCTCTGCTTTGGCCTAGGGCTAGGGTGTGATGCGATCCCCAGGGTCTTGTCACCGTGAACAACGGAGGCAGTGCTGATAACGCCGATAACGAGGCGGGCGCCGATGGTGATCTATTACGATTTAGCAAAAGCGACGGACTAATCACAGCCTGCCAGAGGAAGCAAAGATGAACGATATCGATCAGGCGATTCAATTGGGGCTTGAGGCGTTGAAGTTGGGGGATACGGCGTCGGCTCTCCAGCATTTTTCCAGGGCGATTGCGGCAGTGCCTCCAGGAAATACCGACCATCCCACGGCGCTGGCCGAGGCGTGGCGACGACGGGGAACCCTGTACTTTGATCTGGGTCGTCCCCACGATGCCATTACAGATTTAACCCAGGCGATCGCCCTCAATCCCCATCACCCTCAAACGTTGCAAACCCGCGCCCTAGTCCGGCTTGCTTTGAAAAATCCAGCCGGAGCGATTACGGACTTACAAGCTGCCATCGAGCTGGATGCAACCGATCCCTTAAGCCAACAGTTGCTCGGGACGGCACAGCGCCGTTGTTCTCAGATTGATGCAGCGATCGCCAGTTTTACCCGTGCCGCACGGCTGTACCTCAATCGGGGCGATGCTGATAAAAGTCGCCAATGCCTGACCCAAGTTGACCGGCTGCGGCCTGTTCCTCCGGCTTCTGGTGCGTCCCCAACCCCTGTTGTCCCCCAAAACCCAACCCAGGGGGTAGCACAAACCTTGGGAACACCCATGATCGAGCCGCGTGCGTTTTACCGTCAGGCGATCGAGCGAGCCGAGGCGGGCGATGCCACAGGAGCCCTGCAAGACTTAAATTGGGTATTGAAATCGGGCGATGTGGATGCGGACGCGCTGTGCTGTCGTGCCGCCATTTACAGCACCCAGGGGAAATTTCAAGCGGCGATCGCCGATTTCAATCGTGTCTTAAGCTCGGATGATCAATCCGCCATGGCTTACGGTGGGCGGGGACGCGCACGGCTACGTCTCGGGGATATGGCCGGGGCGCTATCGGATTTTGATCAGGCAATCGCGATTACGCCGAAGGACGCGAGCCTGCGGGTTCTGCGCGGCACGGTCTACCGAGATCTGGGACAGTCCAGTCAAGCTTTGGCGGAATTTGATCAGGCGATCGCGATCGATCCGACCTGTGGCGCGGCCTATCTCGAGCGCGGCACAACCCATGCACGCAAAGAGGATCTCACCCAGGCGGCGGAAGATTATCAGCAAGCGGCTCGTCTCTTTTGCGAACAGGAAGCCTGGAATGCCTACAAAACCGCGATCGGCAAAGCGGCAAAGTTGAACCAAGCGCGTGAACCGATCGACGCTAACTCTGATCGCGATCGGTCGTCCCCCCAGGACACCCCCCACTTGCAACAAAAGTTATTACGCTTGGTGGGTGGCATCCAGGAGATCGCCGATCGTCTTTTAACCCAGTGTCGCGAAAACCATCCGGGCCACTCCGAGGAATGGTATCTGCGTCAGGTGATTGCAGAGATCGACAATACGGAATGGCGTTAATTCTCGATGGCGTTAATTCTCGTTACAATCTGTCACAATTCACAAAAACCCATCACCACCGAGTCACCACATTTTTGTCCACTATCCACTGTCCACTGTCCACTGCTCACTTGAGGGTAAACGGTGCTGCACGGCTGACGGTCCGTGATGGATATACCGTCGCGGGGAAAACTGCGGGGGACAGTGTGTGATCCCACGCCATAAGCGATCGGCCTGCCCTCAGCCTATGGA
>RDYZ01000423.1 GCA_004293855.1 Oscillatoriales cyanobacterium
CGCTTGAGAAACACCGGCTTCGGTTGAGCGCCGATCTTCTTCAACAGCGAAAAATTCTGCATATTCCGCGCCCCGACCTGCAAAATATCCGCCACCGCGCCAATCTTGGGGATATCCTCCGAATCCATCACCTCGGTAATAATGCCCAAGCCCGTCGCCTCCCGCGCCGCTTCGAGCAACTCCAGGCCGCTTTCGCCGTGACCTTGGAAAGCGTAGGGCGACGTGCGCGGCTTGTAAGCGCCACCACGTAAAAACTGCGCCCCGGCAGCTTTGACCCGCTGGGCGACTTCGACGATCGATGCTTCATTTTCCACGGAACAGGGGCCCGCGATCGTCACGATCGCCTCGGTTTCCCCAAACCGCACCTCACCATTCGGCGTCGGCACAGCAATCACCGTCGGTTCATTTTGGCGATACTCACGACTGGCTCGCTTAAACGGCGCTTCCACCCGCAACACACTTTCCACCCAGGGGCTCAGTTCTTCGATGCGCTCCGGATTCAGCGACGCCGTATCGCCCACCAGCCCAATCACAACCTTGTAACTGCCGACAATTTTTTCCGGCTCCAGCCCCCAATCCTTAAATTCCTGCGTGAGGCGATCGATTTCCGGGGTGGGCGTTCCAACTTTCATGACAACGATCATGGGCGAACCTCCTGGGGGATGGGGGGATTTGCGGTACATCTTAGGCACAGACCCACGGCTAGGCCACGGAATCTCAGGGCGATGCCAATTGATCGATCCAAGCGGCCACAACGATCGACCCTGGCCTCAAACCTTTGATGTTTGAGCAACCGCAAAGGTGGCATGGCATGGATGATTAAGACAGGATCAAGACATCGATGCTGGTCTTAACTTAACGATTTTTGCCCGGAGATGTCGAAACTGGCGATCGATTCGGCCTCGGTCGCGATCGTTCCCCCACGGGACGCAGAAACCGAGGAAATTGATAAAATTCTCCGAGAATCCCGATTTCTATCCTGTGATGACGTATCGTGACGCCGTAAGATTAGAAATAATCTTTAACGTATCGGCAAAAGGCTGAACTCGATTGATTCGATGGTTCTTTCGATCTCATGGGTCATGCCGATAACGGATATCGTTTGCGATCGCGCCGTTCTGGTCACGCCCCCATGTGTCGCTCCTTTCCCGAAATCGACGAGATAAAACATCACATCAGAGAAACTATGCGCCCTCCGAAACCGAAGATGCTCGTAGTGGATGACGAGCCAGATAATCTCGATCTGCTCTACCGTACATTTCGCCGCGAGTTTCAGGTTTATAAGGCGATTAGTGGTGCTGATGCCCTCAAAGTCCTGGAAGACGAAGGCGAAGTGGCCGTGATTATTTCCGATCAACGGATGCCGGAGATGAAAGGGACGGAGTTTCTCCGCCGCACCGTGCCGCAGTTTCCCAACACGATCCGAATCATCCTGACGGGCTTTACGGATATCGAGGATCTCGTCGAGGCGATCAACTCCGGCCAGGTTTATAAGTACATCACCAAGCCCTGGGACCCGACCGAGTTACGTGGCGTCGTCGATCGCGCCGCCGACACGTATCTTGTCCTCCAGCAACGCACCGAAGAACTCTCAGGTTGCAGCCTGGTCGGGCATTGTGGAAGCGGCGAGCAGTTGCGCCAACATTCCCGAATTTTTAGACAAAACGGCGCACGAGTTAGCGCTGAGTTCGGATGGTTTGAGCTGCGCGGTGTGCCATATCAAGGACGGCGCGATCGCTGAAATTGCGACGTCGCCGGATGCGTCGCTGGATAGCAGCACGATCGCCCGTGATCCGTTAGTGGTGCAAGCCCTGAGTGAAGGTGTCGCCCAAATGACAGCGGATATTGCCCGCGATGCGGCTCGTGCAGATCTGCAAGAGTCGTACCAAGCCGCTGGTTTGGTCGCCCATGCGGTCGTCCCAGCGATCTTTCGCGATCGGCTAATCGGTCTGCTGTCACTGCAATGGAAACGCGCCCAAAAACACGACGAAACCGAGGTGGATGCCTTTGGGTTATACGCCCGACAGGTGGGTCTAGCGTTG
>RDYZ01000139.1 GCA_004293855.1 Oscillatoriales cyanobacterium
TAAGTGACCGTTTCGCCGATCGTTGCTTCGGTGTTGTTGTTATTGGTCGTGTTGATACTGGTGGATGCGATGTTTTTGATGATCGTTGGGTTTTCGATCAACACCGTAATCTCAGCATCAAAATCTGGCTTGAGATCATCGCCCCCTTCATTCACACGAGGCCGATTATCTGGATCAGTAACGGTTGCAATATAGTTTTCACCACCATCGATCGCAGCGTAGCGCTTAATCTCTGCACCATTCTGATAGTCTGCACCCGCAAGCGCTGTATCGGTCACGCGCAGCTTGTAGCGAATGATTAATTCATTGGAGCCATCGGTAACATTGGTCGTTGTTTTCTGCGTTGTTCGTCCTGGATCGATCGCCCCGCGATCAAACTCATCTGAATTCGTAACATCATCAACTAAGCGAATGCCTTTACCACTACCCGGAACAGCAGTTTGCGTAAAGAAAGCCTCTACGACATCTTTAGCTGTTTGTGTGCTGTCTGTTCCGACACGGTTTCCTAAAGCATCAACGAGAGGGGAACCCTGATCACTGTCATCACCGGCGGTCGTGAAGGCGATCTTCTTTTCGTTAAGGGTTCCCGCCTGAGTTGTAACGCTAAAACCAAGAGCCGCCCAATCAACATCTCCTAAAGCATCAACAGGGATTTCAAATCCGGCGGGTAATTTGTCTGCGATCGTCAGATCGAAAATGCTGTTAGCACCGACATTTTCAACCTTAACTTCAAATTCAACTAAGTCTTCAGCATCAACAACCGGAATGCCATTTTTACTGTCTGGGTCTGCTGTTTTTTTCGTAACGATCGGGACGGGCTGCGCGGTTTCGATCCGGACGATCGTGTCCTGGATATTTGGACTAGTTTCGGTGTTGTCGTAGCTGAGTGGACTAGTTTCGGTGTTGTCGTAGCTGAGACGCGCTTGGTTTGTCAGGAAGAGGCGATCGTCAAATGGCTTATCTTGAACTTCAAATGTAAATAGAATGTCGAAGGTATAAGTACGATTCGGATTTTCGTTTAGACTGTTGAACTTTCCAAAGTTGACAGTAAATGAGTTATTGTCTGGGTCGATCGTGACATTCTGGCGTTGTAGATCATCCTCTAGAACTGGGGAGGACGACTGAGTTGGTCCCAATAAATCATGAAGCTCTCCAAAGGAGATTGTATTGACATCAGGAACCAGTTTCCCTGCTGCTGTCAAACTGCTATAGAGCTGAATTGGATCATTGAGTGCATCAGTATCTGCTTCTACATCGTAAACCGGCAGCGGCAGATAGTCGGTAATCGTAAAGTCTTCAGCATCGGGAGCCTGAATACCTTCGACGGTAATGCGATACGTGACGAGATCACCGACTTTCACCCGCTTAAGTTTTGTCGGTTCTTCTGTAATTGAAAATCCTTTTTGATCAGCATCCGCTTCAATGGCAACACCATTAACGGCATAGACGCGCTTCACCGGCTTCGGCAACAGCGGAACCGAACCGCTGGCGGTTGTATCGTCGTCTTCGCGCGGTAGTGTACCTAGAAAGGCATCAAAATCCGGAATCGTGGCGGGATCGGTTGCCCGATCGATGACCGCACCGTCAATATAGGCATCGTTATAAATGATGTCGCCAGCATCCACACTGCGATCGCCCGTGAATCCCGTCACACGGTGTAGGTCGGTGTAGTTCTGCTGAACTTCGGTGTGGTACACCACCCGGCCAGTAATTTTGTTACGCTCATCTGCTGAGAGCAGGTTACCCAACACACCAGAACTTCCAGTGCGCTTATCTTTTAAAAGCTGCGAGATATCAAACTTGAGGCGCGTTGAACCGTCTGTATTGCCGCTATCGGTGAAAATATTAGTTGCTGTTGTGGCTGGGGTTGTGTCAGTTCCAGCCTCTTGCTCAGTTTCGGGTCGGAAGCGCGATCGCAATTTATATTCAAAGTTATCCCCACTAGCGACCGATCCACCACTCGAAGCACTAGAGGAAAACCAATTCGGGTTGTCAATACCGGTAGTGTCAAAGGTGTATGTGCCTTTGTCATTACCATCGATCGCTGTTCCATCCAGATCAATAATAAGCTGCGGCTTCAGCGCTGGATCATCCAAAATCAATCGCTGACCATCGGAGAATACATCCTCGATAAAAATGTCACCAAAGTTGAAATAATCAGAGATCTGAAATTCCAGCGTGTACGTTAACGTTGCACCGGGAATGACTGTTCCGCTAATTCCTTTCTGAATTGCGATCGACTGATCTTCGAGGTCAACCGTTTTATTTTCAAACTTCTTAGTTAGGGGTGAAAATGCCGTGTCTGTATTGGCATTGAGCAAATCATTCAACGCATAGGTTGCCGTGCCACCCGCATTCGCCGATGCCGTATTCGTCGAAATTTTGTCATTGCCCGAATCTTCATTTAAGATCTGGTCTGCGATTTCCGTACGATTTCCATCATAGGTTTCTGGGACATAGATTTTGTATTTGATATCGATCGTCTGACCCGCAGCATTTGCGGCAGCATCGATCGTAAATCGCAGCTTTTTCTCTGCGGCGTCATTCGCCGGATCATCAAAATCTACGTCCGCCAGATCAACTGTACCCGAGGAATCTCCCCCCGTTCCATCCGTTAATGCCGTCGGAACATTCGGCATAATTGTCACCCCACTCAAGCTCGGCAGGGTATAGCTTAAAAACTGAAACTCCGCCGGTAAAATATCCTCAATGACGAGGCCATTGATCGCCACATCTGGGTCAATATTGACACTCAGCGTATACTCAACCGGAAAATTCGCACCCGTCGCCGTTTCGCCCTCCTTCGCATTACTCGACTTTGAAAAGGAGTAAATCCGTGGCTCGATCGTCGCCGGATCAACAACACTCACCACCGGAGGCGAACCCGTCGGCGAATCCCCAAAAATATACCCACCCCGTGCCTGAAGCGTCGCGCTCTCCGCATCCAGCTTCACACCCGAGAACTTGACCTCCATCTTCGGCTGTTCCGGCGTGAAGCTCCCAAACGGCAACTGATACACCCGCCATAACGTTCCATTCGCCAAACCCGTCCCATCCGGCGGAGCCAGAGCATCCAGAAAATTGGCTTCCGGTCGGCTGAGCGGATGCTCGAAGATCGGACTTCCCGCATCTTCCCAAAGCTGGGTGGTCGCATTCCAGGTGTACGTCTTATCCCCGAACGGTTTGATCGTCAACCCGATATAGTCACCATTCAGGGGAACGCTACTATCCAACCCATCCGGCGGAATTAGCAGATCAAAGAATGGCCCGTAACCTACCTTGCCAGAAGCATCAGGCTCAGGGTTATCAAAAGAAACCGTGAAGTCAAACGTACCGTGATATTGAGTTTCGGACGGAGCAGAGAGACTAACAACGGGAGAGCTAACTGGCATGGTATTGGGGATGCTAGGAGACGTGTAAGCTGTGGTCGTAAAAACTTAAATTGAAGTAGATGACAACCTGATATAAATTGAAATTTGCTGCTAATAATTAGCAGGGCAATCAACAGAATATTAGAACAACTGGGAAATCAGGATTGAGGGAATCTAAACTTTAGATTGTAAATTTTGATCATTGTTTAGTTTAGGGCTGAAGAAAATCCAATCAAGGTTGCACCGCCGAGCTCGTCATTAATACGTACGGGAACCTCACACGAAGCTGAGTACTGTACGGTACGCAAGAGGTTGTGGTTTTCCTCATCGAAATAATGCAAGTAAATCTTGCTATGAAATACCTCAGATCCACCCGCCTCAGCCCGCACCGTAAACGTCTCACCAAACTGGACTTCCCCTTCAAAATAAGCCGTGTAACTCGTGGCAAACGGGTTACGCCGATCGGTGACCCGGATAAACGTACGATTATCGCTATCGCCGCCATAGTTTGTCAGAAATTGCGCAGCGCTCTGCTGATTGTTCCCCGATCGCAGCTCAAAACCGTCATGCAACCGCAAGGTCAGCTCATCTAGCTCCGACAATCCTGCACAGGCTTCTGTCGAAGCAACAGACGCGATCGCCGAAGCCGCAGCACGGGGAATCTCATCATTCGTACTGCTGATCGGTTGAGTTGAACGTGCGGGAGGGGTGTTATCGATCGCCGGTTGCAGTTGCACCCCATTCAAGGATTGCAGGAGCTGCTGAATCAGCATGTCAAAGGGAGTTCCGGTAATTGGGTCAACCTTGTGATAGGTCGGTGGTTCGGGTGTCGGGCCGGTGATCCCACCTAGGTCAATCGAGTCTTCGATGGGGGATGGGATCGTGGGTGTTACGGGCGAGGGGATCGGAACGATCGGGTTTGGAGAGTCTGGAACAATAATGACTGGTGCATCGTCAATGGGAATCTCATCCTCAGAACTTGAACCAGGAAGATTCGTCGGGCTTGACTCTCCGAATGTTAGATCAGCATCCTCGATCGTATCCCCCACAAATCCTTGAGGTTGTCCGTCTACGGCTATCTTCGGAACACTCTGTGTTGTGCTAATTGCCTCCTCAATTTCCTCACTGGCTGCCCCATCCAGCGAGTTGGTATCACTTGTGAAAGGATTGGTTTGTGCATCACCCGAGAGCGATCGGTTAAAGCTGAAATCGGAATTGTTATCGTTGGAAAATTCGAGACTGCCGAAGGCATCCTCTGGAAAATCTGAAACGTTTAATGCTTTTAAGTAATTAGACGAGGACATGCGTAAGTTCAGTGCAAGGAAGATGTGGTATCCACTAATATACCGATCTATTTGGCGAATGTCAGTGAAATCTCAGTGTTTTTTCTGCTTATTTTTTGAGTATTACTCGCAGTACTACGGGATGTCTGAACTCAAAGAAATCCGATTTTCCCTTACAGCAAGATTGACCCCACAAGACTTCATCGTTAGAATTACGTAAAATCGCATAACCAGAGTGAGTGTCTCGTTTGATTTACGGAAATACACTACTGCGCGATTCATTAGGAATACGGATAATCGGCAGATTATTTTTATGAAGAAAATATGAAGTGCGATTTCTATTGACGGGATGATCCAAAATGTCTAGGTTCTCACCTGATCGGTATATATTTGTGTCGTGATTGTTTCATGCCAAGCCCGATGATTGCTGCGATGACTGAGTAACCATTCCGTTTATCACAGTGGGGTTGATGCTTAGAAAAAATATGACGATACACTTATGTGGTCATAAGCTTCGTGTGGATCGAACCTCAACGTTCATGGTTGACGTCTTGGCTAATTTTGGTGGGTAGCTAGAATAGCGTATTTGAGTTCGTCGGATCTATTTTTGGGTCGTGCCGCCTCTCATGAACTGTGTGATCGGGAAATGTTGTCTTCCCCCTTTCCTCAGCTCAGCGGTTTTGGTATAGACACCGATCGATAGCATTCCCTTGGACTAGCCTGTGGAGTGGTGGAATTCTGCGATCGGCGGCTGGGGGAATGGAGTGTTAGTTGATGGGAGCCGGATACATCGATCCGCTGTTGATAACCCTTGGATAGAAGTTCACAACGCCTAATTGCGCCTCAAGGACAAACTAAAGACTAAAATCGATCGCCGGAGCTTCCTCCGCATCAATCCACAACTCCTCAACGACATTCTTACAGAGGCGACATCTTCCATGACGGTAACTACACAGCCCCCCAACGTGACCCCGAAACTGATCATCCACGGCGGGGCGGGCAGCTCGCTCCAAGGCAAGGGGGGCGTTGCCACGGTTCGTACGGCACTGTATGCCATTCTTGATGAGGTTTATGCCGTGCTGGCCGGTGGTGGCAGCGCCAAAGATGCGGTCATTCTGGGGTGTCGTCTGCTCGAAAGTAACCCGCTGTTTAATGCTGGGGTGGGTTCCGTGCTGCAATCCGATGGTCAAATTCGGATGAGTGCCTCGCTAATGGATGGCACGGCGCAGCGTTTCAGTGGTGCGATTAACGTGATGCGGATCGAGCATCCGATCGAGATGGCGGCGAAGCTGCAAGGGGAGCGCGATCGGGTTTTGTCCGATGAGGGCGCGGCCAATTTTGCCCGCGAGCTGGGCTTACCCGTGTTTAATCCACTGACGGATAAGCGGTTAAATGAATGGTTACAGGATCGGCAGAATGATTTTGAACGCACGATGGCGAATGTGGTCGCGGAGGAGCAACCCACAAGCTCAGATGATCCGGAAGCGGGACGCGGCACGATCGGTGTGGTGGCTCTGGATTGCCAGGGTCAGATCGTGGCAGGAACCTCTACGGGCGGTAAGGGCTTCGAGCGCATTGGGCGGGTGAGTGATTCGGCGATGCCTGCGGGCAACTACGCGACGAAGGTGGCGGGCATTAGCTGCACGGGTATTGGTGAGGACATCATTGATGAGTGTTTCGCGGCGAAGGTGGTGATTCGGGTGACGGATGGGATGACGCTGGCCGCTGCGATGGAGACGTCGATCGCGGAGTCTACGGCCAACAAACGGGATCTGGGTGCGATCGCGATCGATGCCACGGGTGCGATCTGCTGGGGGAAAACCAGTGAAGTGGTGTTGGCGGCCTATCACGACGGCGAAACTAAGGGGGATAGCCTTGAGGCGGAACCGGTTTCGATGTCCGTGGCGGTGTAGCCGCATCGAGGGTTCCGAGCGTGCGGGTGTCAGACCTCCCCGGCATGATAGGAGCTGCGTACGAGCGGCCCCGATCGCACGTGATCAAACCCGAGATCACGGGCGATCGTTCCCAAATGTTCAAATTCTGCCGGTGTCCAGTAGCGTTGCACCGGCAGGTGATCCAGCGATGGTCGCATATATTGCCCGATCGTCAGGCGATCGCAGCCGACCGATCGTAAGTCGCGCAACGCTTCGACAATTTCCGCCTCCGTTTCACCATGACCGACCATCAGCCCGGATTTCGTGGGAATTGAGGGGTCGATCGCCTTCACGGTTTCTAGGACGGCGAGGGAGCGATCGTACTGAGCGCCACGCCGTACCGGAGCTTGAAGACGACGCACGGTTTCAATATTGTGGTTATAGCAGGCCGGACGAGTGCGAGTGACAGCAGCCACACGCGATCGTTGTAGCTCCTCCGGTGTGGCGGTGCTGCTTTTGCCACCCCAAAAATCGGGCGTTAACACCTCGATCGCCGTACCGGGATTGACCGTCCGAATCGCCGCGATCGTCTGCACAAACCAGCCCGCCCCCCCATCGGCCAAATCATCCCGCGCCACTGACGTGAGCACCACGTACCGCAACCCCAACTGACGCACAGCATCCGCCACCTTGGCTGGTTCTTCCGGGTCGAGTGGCTGGGGTGCGTGGCCTTTGTCCACCTGACAAAAAGCACACGATCGCGTGCAGGTTTGCCCCATCAGCAAAAACGTCGCGGTTTTATTGGCGTAACATTCGCCGCGATTGGGACAACGGCCTTCTTCACAGATTGTATGGATACCGTGCTGTTTGATCAGCCGTTGCACTGGAGACAGGTCACTGGCATTACCGATCGGACGACGCAACCAATCGGGCATCGCGGTCAGTTCGGCACGCTGGGCACGACGACGCAGTTCCCGATCGGGGCGATCGGGGCGATCAGACGTATGGCGGCGATCGGGTGAGACAGTCATAGTCGAGACCGGCAGGATAGATAGAACACGTGCAACAGGAGCGACTGAACGTACGTTCGGGATA
>RDYZ01000140.1 GCA_004293855.1 Oscillatoriales cyanobacterium
GCGTTGCTGTTAGGCCGGGTGGCCTTGGTTCGCCTGTCCCCCTTTGAGTATTGAGCCACCTTGATCGACCCAACTATCTTTACCGATGAGCCGAATAACGTCGCACTCGATGCGGGAATTTCCCTCCGGGAAGCGATCGACTTAACCCCCGATGGTGAAACCATCACACTACAGGCCGGTACGTATTACATTGCGGCAACCAGTGAAGGATCGGCTGGAGACGACAGCAACCAACGTGGTGATTTTGATATCGTCGGCAAAACCCTAACGATTCGTGGAGCGGGTGAAAATCTCACGGTGATCGACGCGCAAACCGTGGATCGCGTGTGGCATATCCTGAAGGGAGCCACACTCATCCTAGAGGGGGTGACCGTCCGCAATGGTGGCAATGTGAGCGAGGGAGGTGGAATTCTGAATGAAGGAACCCTAGAACTCTCTCAGTCCAGCCTTTCAGGCAATGAGAGTGCAGGGGGTGAAGGCGGGGTGGGTGGTGGTCTATACAATCAGGGAACCGCCACCCTCACGCAGGCAACGGTGTCCTCCAATCGATCGACCGTTTCCGGTGGTGGCATTGCAAATGTGGGTGGATCGCTAGTCCTGGTTGAAACAACCGTCAGCGGCAATACCACCACCATTGAGGGGGGTGGCATCGCCAATCGCCTCGGTTACTCGACCTATAGTTCAGAAGGATCGAGCTATACACCGGGAGTTGTACAGATCATCAACTCCACCATTTCCGGAAATCAAGTTCACAGTGATACGCAGTATCCCCGAGGGGGTGGTCTGTTGAATGGCACGGACTCTTCGATGTCTCTTGTGAACTCCACCGTCTCTGGAAATACCCTCAGTGTGGTTGGGTTAAAGCCTAGTTATGGCGATCGTTCTGGAGGTGGTGCAGCGCTGTACGCCCAGCACAACAGTTACACGGCCCTGACCCATGCCACGATCGCCCATAACACCTCCTCGATCGGGAGTGGTGGTGTCTTCCTCCAGAGCTATGGCGAATCGCGCTACTACACCCGTCTTGTCCTCACGAACAGCATTATTTCGGGTAATTCGGACACCGACCTTGCCAGAGCAGGCAGTGATGACGCCCAAGTCACGATTCGTGGCACTAACATTGTCTCGGTTGCCGATAGCAGCATCGACGGTAATATTCTCACCGTTGATCCGCAACTGGCTCCCCTGGCGAACAATGGCGGCGCAACCCAAACCCATGCATTGCTGGAGGGATCGCCCGCGATCGACACGGCCTCCCGGAGCGTGGCCGCAGCCACAGACCAGCGCGGCCTTGAACGGGACACTCTGCCGGATATTGGAGCGTGGGAACGTCTCGAAATTATTACGATTCTGGAATCGGCTCAGAGCACAAAGGTGCTAGAAGGGTTTGGCGGCATTCCGATCAATCCGAATGACCCGGAAGCGCGAGAGAACATTGGCGATTTTTATCGTGTGACCCTGAACTACGAGCCGAGCGCTGAGGTCACGGTGGACTTAGCCTTTGATTTGGAGCAGGTGACCCTCGCGTCTGCGACATTGACGTTTACCCCGGAAAATTGGGATATCTCGCAGGTGGTGTTTGTGGGAGCGATCGATGATGATCAAGATATGGACCCGCGATCGAGCACGATCGCCCATAGCAGCCTCAGTGATGATCCGCTGTTTTTTATTGAGGATGTTGGCCATGTCACGGTGGATATTGTCGATAACGATGGCAACAATGGCGAGGTTTTAACGCTGTTCGATCGGGTGAAATTTGGGAGCGATCACAACGATATTTACGCGGGGTTCGACGAGGTAAATGAAATTCATGGCAAAGATGGGATTGATTTAATCTTTGGCTATGGCGGCAACGATCGTCTGTTCGGCGGCGGCGGCGGCGATGGTCTCAGCGGTGGTGACGGGATCGACTACGTGAATGGTGAAGCTGGGGATGATTTTCTGAGTGGGGGAGAGGGCGATGACATCATGTACGGCAGCCTTGGGCGCGATATCATGAGCGGCGACGGGGGGAATGACCTGATCTTTGGGGGAGATGGGGATGATGAACTGTGGGGGGGCAGCGGAGACGACACCCTCGTGGGGGGACTGGGCCGTGATGTTTTTATACTCGATGCCCAGGGAAGTACGCTCATCGTGGACTATCAACCGTTCACGGATGCCTTAAGCTTGCTGATCACTGACCCGATCGACAGTCTGAACGTTTCGGTCAGCCGTGACAGCACCACGACGTTTACCAATCTTATCGATCGGAACGGCACGATTTTGGCCTCTCTCGCGAATGTGGCGATCTCCAGTCTCGACGGTCTGACTATTCTGTGACCTCTCGTTGGCCTCTTTCCTAGGGATCGTATGGATCGTTGCCGATCAATGTGCCGGTGTATCCCCCTAGCGAAGTCTCAAGCCTGATCCGTTCCAACGGCGTTTTCTCGGGTGCAAGGTTCTGGAATCGGAGTACCGCTAACGGTATTTCGCAAGGCAGACTAAGGATAGAATAAACCCATGCAGCGACGACATCAGCACCGAATTGATCCCACTGTGCCGCAGCGCCCCATCCGAGCGCGGACGTTGGGCTGCGATCGTCTGGTGTGCGAGGACAGGCGGACGATTGCGGGTAACCGATCCGCCCACGGGGTGCGTGCTGCGATCGGTGTGGCGGTCCGTGGGATCGGTTGGTTCGATCGTGGCAATGCTGGTTTTGTGGTGCGGAATCCTATTCTGCTTCGGAGGCGCGACGCGATCGCGATAACAACCCTGCCCTGAATCCTAAAATTAAAGCCGCTGGGGGACACCCAGAGGCTCTAAACGGACGTGGAGGACTGTGTTTTATGCAACCTGTGAAGCGTCAACTCGTCTGGTAGATGAACAGCCTGATCTGAACGTCTAACCAGGGAATCCCCGGCCTACCGGTGCGGGGAGGATGTCAAGCCCCGCCGCCCCACGCGTTTCAGTGCGTCACCATGATTCTCTGTCTCAATCCCGATTGCAAAGCCCCACGTAATCTTGACGGCGCAACGCACTGCCAAAACTGCGGTTCGCAATTACGCTTGCGCAATCGCTATAGACCGATCGAAGCCCTCGCTCAAGGGGGGTTTGGGCGGACGTATCTGGCGGTCGATGAGGATCGGCTCGATACGCCCTGCGCGATCAAACAGCTTTTGCCGCAATCAACCGGCACAGCGATCGCCCAGGAAACGCTCGACAAGATGATCGATTTATTTTTCCAAGAGGCCACGCAGCTCTCAAAGCTCGGGGAACATCCGCAAATCCCGACCCTGCTGGCGTTTTTTGAGCAGGACACCCAGATGTTTCTGGTTCAGGAATATATCGATGGTGAAACCCTCTGGCACGAGATGGATCGTGAGGGGGCGTTTGATGAGCAGAAAGTGAAACAGGTGCTCATTCAGGTCTTGCCGATTTTAAAATTTGTCCATCATTACAATGTGGTGCATCGGGATATTACCCCGGTCAATATTCTGCGGCGGCGTCGCGATAATCGCTTGGTGCTGATCGATTTTGGTGTGGCGAAACAGTTGTCCCAAACCGCGATGGCACAGCCGGGAACGAAGGTGGGAACCGTGGGCTACGCACCGATCGAGCAGCTTCGCAGCGGTCAAGCCTACCCCGCTAGTGATATCTATAGCCTTGGGGTTACCTGCCTACATCTCCTGACCAAAACCCGTCCCGATACGCTGTTTGACCCGCTGCATGGTTGGCGCTGGAAAGAAATTCTGGCCCAGCGAGGCCAGTCGATTTCACCGCGTTTGGCCTACATTCTCGACAAGATGACGAAGGATATGGTGGTCGATCGCTACCAAAGCATCGACGAAATTATCCGTGACTTCAAGGCTCCAGGGCGGACGAAAGCGAAACAGGCAACCGCCAACCAGGCGGCCCAATCCGCCCCAACCCCAGCAACGCCCGCCCAGCGAACGGTGGGAGCGCCTCGCCCACGCACCAATAATGCCTCCATGCCACCGCTACACCCCGGAGTGACGGGTCAGCGAGCGGGGCAGTCTCGCCCACCCGCCAGTCACCCCCAAACCACCGGCGGTCAAATGCGTGTCCCGTCGTCCTCGCCGCAAACGACGGGGGGAGCCCGTAGCCCGATCCCGAACTCCACCACCCGATCGGGGCGTCCCGTGGTGCCCATTTCCCAGGTGCCGATGGGGGGACGCGATAGCGCCTGGCAGTGCGTCGCGGTGTTTGATACGCCTGCTTCGGTGATTACCTCCGTGGCCTTGAGTGCGAATGGAATTTGGGCGGTTGGGGGGTGTCTCGACAACAGTATTCAGGTGTGGAATCTTCAGGACAATCAACTGGTTCATTCCCTGAATCAACATCGTAAGGCGGTGAATGCGGTGGCGATCGCGCCGAATTCTAAGGTTTTAGCCAGTGGTGGCGATGATGCGATCGTCCATTTGTGGAACCTGCAAACCGGTCAGCATTCTAACGCGATCGGTGAGCATTTGCGTGATGTGACGTCGTTGGCCTTTTTCCCCGATGGCGCGACGTTAGCCTCGGGCAGCAAGGATCGCAGCACCATGCTGCACCCGATTAAACCGGGTGGTCAGACCGCGACGCTGGCCGTGAAGACCGGTACGATCAAGGCGATCGCCGTGTCTGGCAACGGTCGCTACCTGGTGAGTGGTGGCCTGGATAATAAGCTCTACCTTTGGGATCTCACGACGAAAACCTTGATCAATACCCTCTCGGGTCACCTCAATTCCGTCCTAGCCGTTGATATTAGTCGCGATGGTAAAACCATTATTAGTGGCAGTAAAGACCGCAGTATTCGGGTTTGGGATGCCACGACGGGCGAGGAGTTGAGCGTTTTGACCGGCCACATGTGGGATGTGAATGCGGTGAAGTTTATGCCCGATGGTCGCCATTTGGTCAGTGCGAGCAGTGACAAGACGGTTAAATTGTGGTCGCTGCGAACCCAGAAAGCCTTTGATACCTTGGATGGTCACCTGGGGGCGGTGCATGGGGTGGATGTGAGTCGTGATGGCCGCACGATCGTGACGGGCGGTTGGGATAAAACGTTGCGGGTGTGGTCGCGGATTGTGTAGGGGGATGGACGATCACAGGACTGGCACGATCGTCGCGACTTAACCCGATTGATCCCCGTCCAGGACGTAATCTGCTACGGTCTAAGACCAGAAATAGATGAATCCCATGGATTCGATCCCTTCGACGTCCTTGAGCTTGAGCGTTCCCCGCTTCTCGGTGCGTTCAAATCAGGACGTCTAACTCTGCAAATCCCTAGACATCACGTTTTGTCATTGCCGCTTCGGCCTCACACATCATGCAACTGATTCAGTTTCATCTCCAGCGCCTCCGATCAAGGTTGCACTCGCTGACTTCTGTTCTCCGTCCTAGTTATGCGGCTGGGCGTTCCTGGCGTCGTTTGTGGATCGTTTGTGCCCTGCTGTTGGGTCTGGTATTGCCGCAAATGGTGCAACTGGGACGGGCAACCGCGATCGATCCAAGTCTGGCGAACAGTGCTGAAATCTCCCACCTGCGCGAATTTCGCGGTGTTTGGGCGGCCTCGGTGGTGAATATCGATTGGCCGTCGGCGTCGAATCTTAGCGTGGCACGCCAACAGGCGGATCTGATTGCGATTCTCGATCGAATGCAATCGCTCAACCTCAACGCCCTCGTGCTGCAAATTCGTCCCGCAGGCGATGCCTTTTATGACTCCGAACTGGAGCCCTGGAGCTTCTGGCTGACCGGGGAGCAGGGTCGCGCTCCCTCGCCCTACTACGACCCGCTGGAATTTGCGATCGAAGAAGCCCACGCCCGTGGCATCGAACTGCACGCTTGGTTTAACCCCTACCGCGCCAAACTCGGGTCAAGCTATCGCCTCTCGCCGGACAACATGGCGAATCGCTTCCCGCAGTATGCCTACCAATACGGCGATTTGATTTGGATGGACCCCGGTGCTGCGGTGGTGCAACAGCAAACCTACGATGTCATTCTGGACGTCACCCGTCGCTACGATGTCGATGGCATTCACCTGGATGATTATTTCTATCCCTACCCCAAAGATGGGATGGCCTTTCCCGATAGCGCGACCTACAACGCCTACCGTCAAAGCGGTGGAACCCTGGGGTTGGACGATTGGCGGCGTCAAAATGTGAATACGCTGATCGAGCGTTTGTATACGGGCATCAAGGCTGAAAAGCCCAACGTTAAATTTGGCATTAGCCCGTTTGGGATCTATCGTCCGGGTCAGCCTGCGGGCATTGTGGGCATGGATCAATATCGGGAAATCTATGCCGATCCGAAGCTGTGGTTACAAAAAGGCTGGCTGGATTATTTAGCGCCGCAGCTCTATTGGCGGATTGACCCGGCAGCGCAAAGCTATCCCCGTTTATTGGAATGGTGGACGCAGCAAAATACGCTCGATCGCCACATTTACGCTGGAAATTACCTCAGCAAACTGGATAACCAAGACTGGGATCTGGAGGAATATCGCCGTCAGGTGGAAATCTCGCGCGGGTCGAATGTGGCGAATAAAGGCTCATCGGGCAATATTTTCTATAGCCTGAAGGTGTTTATGCAGGATTGGTATGGTGTGAATGCATTTTTCCGCCAGAATATCTATCCCACACCGGCACTAACGCCCGAAATGCCCTGGTTGGATGCGACCGCGCCCGATCGGGTTGAAGCGAGCAACATTGAGGCGGGTCAAATCGGCTGGGAGCCAACCTATTCGGAAGCGCTGAAGGGGTTGACGTTGTATAAGCAAACGGGCGATCGGTGGACTTTGCAGCGCATTTTGCCACCGAC
>RDYZ01000141.1 GCA_004293855.1 Oscillatoriales cyanobacterium
GCGAAGGCCACACCAACGACGCCGCTCAGCGCTCGGCGACTGATGTTTCGCTAATTTGTGGAACGGCCTAGGTGCATCGGGTTTGCGTTGCCAGAAAACCTCCCATGCAAAAACGAGTAATGCAACGCCTCAATGTCGGTCACATTACTCGTTTTTACGATTTCAGCATGGGGATTGTGGTGGCAGTGGCCCGATGGCAAGACGCCAGAGCCGATCGGAGGTCAACTCCAGCCACAGACGGGGTTTAACTTACGCCAAAGAACACAACGATCCCCAGCACCGCTGCAAAGATCGTCAGCGCGTAAAACTGAGCGCGTCCCGTCTCGAAGTATTTCAAACCTTCGCCACTGAGCAGCGTCGCCAAGCCGGTGAGGTTGACCGCACCATCGACAATGCGATAGTCCACTTCCATCACCTGACGCGCCAATCGACGGCTACCCTTCACAAACAGGGCATCGTAGATTTCGTCGAAATACCACTTGTTGAGCGAGAGCTGGTACAGCGGCTTGATTTTGTCGGCGATCGCGCTCGGATCGATTTTGCGTTGGAGATACATCAAAATCGCGAGGCTAATGCCGATCAGACCAATACCCACCGAACTACCGGCCATAATGCCGAATTCCACTGGGTCGAACTCTTCGGCCATCTCCGCTAGGGTCGGGACAATCTCACCAGGAGCATGGACAAACAGCTCGAAATAATTCGCGAACGGCATTCCGAGGAAACCGATCAGCGCCGATGGAATCGCCAGCAGCATCAGCGGCACAATCATCGTTTTGGGGGATTCATGTGGTTCGCTGTCGTGATGGTCGTGACCCTCTTCAGCGTCCGAGGTCGCGTCGAGTTCCTGGATATTCATCGCGCCAGGGCCGAAATTCGGCAGCGTCGCTAGCTTCAGTTGCTGACGCATCGCCATGTCGCCGCCGCGAAACTCGCCTTCAAAGGTCGAGAGGTACATGCGGAACATGTAAAACGCAGTGATCCCCGCCGTAAGCCAGCCGATCGCCCAGAGCGCCGGATTGGCCGAAAAGGCCGAGCTAAGAATCTCATCTTTCGACCAGAACCCTGCAAAGGGCGGAACACCGCAAATCGCCAACGTACCGATCCCGAAGGTGGCCGCCGTGACCGGCATGTATTTCCGCAGACCGCCCATCAGACGCATATCCTGCGCCAAGACCGGATCATGGCCGACCACCGCTTCCATACCGTGAATCACGGAGCCGGAACCGAGGAACAACATCGCCTTGAAGTAGGCATGGGTCATGAGGTGGAACAAACCAGCGCTGTAAGCTCCAACCCCCATCGCCATCACCATGTAGCCCAACTGGGACATGGTGGAATAGGCCAGACCTTTTTTGATGTCGTTTTGCGTGATCGCGATGCTAGCACCGAGGAAGGCGGTAATCGCGCCAGTCCAGGCGATCGTGTCCATAACGATCGGCAGGTGTTCAAACACGGGGAACATCCGCGCGATGAGGAACACACCCGCCGCGACCATGGTGGCCGCGTGGATCAGAGCGGAAATCGGCGTCGGGCCTTCCATCGCGTCCGGGAGCCAGACGTGCAGCGGGAACTGGGCGGATTTGGCGACGGGGCCGAGGAAGACGAGAATGCCGAACAAGGTTGCAACCCCAACGCTCAAGAAGCCGCTGGAGATGCCATCTGCTAGGCGTTCACCGATCGTCGTAAATTCAAAGCTACCCGTGGCCCAAAACAGACCGAGCATCCCGAGCAAGAGGCCAAAGTCACCCACCCGGTTCGTGACGAACGCTTTTTGGCAGGCGGCGGCGGCGGCGGCGCGATCGAACCAGAAGCCGATCAGCAGGTAGGAACACATGCCCACCAGCTCCCAGAAGATGTAGATCTGCACCAGGTTAGGACTGATGACCAGACCGAGCATCGAGGCGCTGAAGAGGCTGAGATAGGCGTAAAACCGGACATAGCCCGGATCGTGGGACATGTAGCCATCGGTGTAAATCATCACCAATAGCGCCACAGTTGTGACGATCGCCAGCATCACAGACACCAGCGGGTCAATCACAAATCCCATCGTGAGATGAAAGTCACCGGCAGCCGCCCAGTCAAAGCTGTAGCGATAGGGGGCGTGACCTTGAATTTGGCTGGCGAGCAGCGCAAATGAGTAGGTCATGGCAATACCGAGGGAGCCGATAATCACGACGGCATTGGCTTGTCTGAGACGGTTTGTGACTTCGTTGTAAGAAATCAGTCCTAGCCCGACGACAGTGGCGCCCAATAATGGCAGCACTGGAATCAACCAGGCGTATTGGTATATGGCTTCCATCGAAGTTCTACTTTAATAATTCTTCATGCGGTGCGCTGAAACCGCTTTCATTCTTGCACACTTGGATCGGGCGATCGGTTCAAACCCAAAGAAGCCCTGACCTTTGTTACGCGCTGTCATTCTGTGTAACAGGTTGTAGTGGTTGCCGTCTCTTGGTTTGGCCAATTTGGAAGTCTTTACGATCGCGCCAGTCGTTTTAGTTTGGCGGCGAGCTTGAGCCATTGGGGTAAGGGCACTAATGGATCACCAGCCCACTGTCCGGCCTTGATATCCTGACGGACGACCGATCGACCGGCGACGATGCTGCCCGCTGCGATCGACACGCCATCAACGACCCCCGTTTGTCCGGCTAACACGCTAAAATCTCCGACCGTGACGCCCCCCGCAAGGCCGACCTGACCGCACAGCAGACAGTGATCGCCGATCGTGCAGCCATGCCCCACTTGGACGAGGTTATCGATTTTTGTGCCGAGTCCGATGCTCGTTACGCCAACAGCGGGGCGATCGATCGTGCTATTCGCACCCACTTCGACAAAATCTCCGAGTTTGACATAGCCCGACTGGGGCATTTTTTCCCAGCCCGTCGCCGTTTGTACAAACCCGAAGCCATCGGCTCCGATCTGCGCTCCGGCGTGAATCGTGCAGTAGTCGCCGATCTGCGTGTCTTGGTAAAGCGTGACGCCAGCGTGAACTGTCGTTCCCGTGCCGATCGTCACACCGGGATAGATCGTCACATTCGGCAACAGGCAAACACGATCGCCGAGGGTGACGTTGTGGTAAATCGTAACGCCGGGGGCGATCGAGACGTGATCACCGAGGGTTGTATCGGGATCGATCGTGGCGTGACGGTCAATTCCCGGTGCGGGTCGAAAGGGGGTGTAAAACTGGGCGATCGTGCGGGCAAAGGCAAGGCGGGGATTGGTTGCGGTGAGCCAGCAGAGGCCGAGTGCTTCGGCGATCGCCACCAGTTCGGGGCGATCGGGCAAAATCACCGCCGCCGCGTTCGTCTGCTCCAACGCCGTGCGATATTTTGCCCCCATCACAAAGCTGATGCTAGACGGCGTCGCGGCGGTAATAGCCGCCGCACCATGCAGATCGCAATCTTGAGATCCTGTACGGATCACAAGCTCCCCGAGGCTGACGATCAAGTCGCTAAATTTCACAGGTATTCCTCAACAGTTCAGGAGGTTCGGTAAGCCGGATAAATCACAGGTGAGACCTTTAAGGTTTTGGCAACCTCAAAGGTCTGAGGTCACACGGATCACGCTTCATCCAACCGAAGCAGGGGCGACGGCTGATCCGGGAAGCGATCGCGCAACTGATCGGCGATCGCCTGGGGATCGATATAGATCGCCTCTAACATCGCCTCCGGGGACATCTCCAACTGCCGCGCATAAAACCCCACTTCCGCCATCACCCGACTTTCCGACTGTCGGAGATACATCGATAGACAATGCAGCGCTTGCCGCTCCACATCCCGCCCCGTCCGAAAAAAAGCCAGAGCATGGAGCAAGCGATCTTCAAACGGAGCCAGCGATTCAAGATTCATGCTGAGAAGAAAGTCGGAATATTGGGGCGGTCGATCGCATCGTACCGCTTCGGCCACAGGCAAGGGCTAAAGTTTAATGAATGACATGTCCTATGCTGAAATGGCGAACCTGATTAATCGGCACAACTAACAAAATGTTTCACCAATCATCTCGGCTAATCGCGCTGATGGCCTTAACCACGATCGCCTTCGGCACGGGTTTGACCGCCTGTAATCAACCCCAAGATAAAGACATCGCTGTGGTCGAAACGCCGATGGATGACATGGTGATGGATCACGGAGAAGAGCATGGGATGGATTTAGGTCCGGCTGACCCACAGTTTGATTTACGATTTATTGATGCGATGATTCCTCACCATGAAGGGGCGGTGATCATGGCAGAAGCAGCCCTGAAGCACTCCAAACGACCGGAAATTCAAGCATTAGCCAAGGCCATCATCGCAGCTCAAACGGTGGAAATTCAGCAAATGCGGGACTGGCGAGCCGCCTGGTATGCCGACGCTGACGATCGCCCGATGGCCTATCACGCCGAAATGGGTCATATGATGCCCATGAGCGAGGCGCAAATTGAAGCGATGAAGATGAGCGTTGACCTGGGCGCGGGAGATGAAGGGTTTGATCTACGGTTTATCGAGGCGATGATTCCCCACCATCAGGGGGCGATCGCGATGGCGAAAGATGTTTTAACGAAAACGGAACGCCCGGACGTGCGAACCTTGGCTGAAGCAATTTTAAGCAGCCAAGCTCAGGAAATTGCTCAGATGGAAGCATGGCGGCAAGCATGGTACGGCAAATAGACCGATCAAGGGTGGGGGCGATTCACATCATGGATTCACAATTCACGATCGTGTTGATTCCGGATCTCACCCCTCTCGTATGATTGGAAGAGTCTATGGACGCAGCCGTATGGTCAGTTCGATCATTTTTAGAACCGATCGAGAGCGTTGAGCGAAGTCGAAACGCGGTTTTTGAGCCAACAGAATAGAGTCAATCTGTCTCGTTTTTAATTGAACTGACTGTAACCTCGGCTTTAGCGATCTCAGCTAAAACCCCTGCACCGATCATCCTCTAGCAACACCTATCGCCAACCATGAATGCAAAACTAAAGTGGTACATCACCGCCCAAATTGGTGTCCTGATGTTTCCCCTCGGACTCTGCCTATTCGGTGAAGCCGTCACCCGCCGGATCAATGGCGATCCCTGGTTTTGGTGGGGAACGGTCAGCCTGATCGTCATTAATGCTGGCATTGGCCTGATGATTGAAAGCGGTTTGATTGGTGGATTTCCACGTGACAAGAAAGAACAGTCCTAAAATGGTGGCTTGACCGATCGCCTTCATTTGTTTTCGCGTGTTTCATGGCCTCCACCGACTTTCTCAGCCACCTCAACCCCTCCCAACGCAGCGCCGTTGAACATCACTGTGGCCCACTGCTCGTGGTGGCCGGAGCCGGTTCGGGCAAAACCCGCGCCCTGACCTATCGTGTGGTTAACCTCATCCTGACCCACCGGGTCGATCCGGAAAATATCCTCGCGGTCACCTTCACCAACAAGGCCGCGAAGGAAATGAAGGCACGAATTGAAGAGGTCTTCGCCCAGCGTGTGGCGATCGAGGGGCACGGTAAGCCCCTCGAAGCGCTGCCACCGTTTGAGCAAACGCGGATTCGATCGCAGGTCTGGAAAACCTATATCAAACCGCTGTGGATCGGCACATTTCACGCCCTCTGTGCGCGAATTTTGCGGTTTGATATTGATAAATATCGCGATGAACATGGACGCACCTGGACGAAGACCTTTTCGATTTTTGATGAGTCGGATGTTCAGTCGGTATTTAAAGAAATTGTTACGCAGCAGCTTAATTTAGATAGCAAAAAATTCAATCCAAAAGCCGTGCGTTACCAAGTAAGTAATGCAAAAAATCGCGGCTGGTCACCGGAAGAATTTGAACGTCAGGAGATGAGCTACTGGGGACGAACGATCGCCGAAGTCTATCGCCTCTATCAAGCCCGCCTCGCAGAAAATAACGCGCTTGATTTTGATGATTTAATCCGAATTCCAGTGGAATTGCTCCAGCAAAATGAGTCAGTTTTAGGCTATTGGCACAATAAATTTCGCCACGTTTTAGTTGATGAGTATCAAGATACAAACCAAACACAGTACGATTTAATTCGCCTGTTGGTGACGAATGGTGCTGAAGCGCAGGTATTCACGAAACAGCCGGAAAATTGGCAACATCGATCGGTGTTTGTGGTGGGTGATGTAGACCAGTCGATCTACTCCTTTCGGATGGCCGATTTTACGATCCTGATGGGATTTCAGAAGGATTTCGGCGATGGTTTATCCGATGACGATACACGATCGATGGTCAAACTGGAAGAGAATTATCGATCGACCCAAACCATTCTAGAAGTTGCCAACCAGCTTATCGAACTCAACACCGAGCGTATCGATAAAGTGTTACGCGCCACACGCGGTAAAGGCGACCCGATTTACTGCCACCAGTGCGATAACGAGCAAGATGAAGCCTATTTTGTGGTCGATCAAATTCGCAGTTTTATTCGCAATAATCCAGAGCTAACGGGCGGTGACTTTGCGGTGTTATACCGTACCAATGCCCAGTCACGCCCCCTAGAAGATGCGTTTATTAAATTCAATATTCCCTACAAAGTCGTTGGCGGATTGCGGTTTTACGATCGCAAAGAAGTTAAAGACATGCTGGCCTATCTGCGGCTGTTGGAAAATCCGGCGGATACCGTGAGTTTGAAGCGAATTATTAATACCCCAAAGCGCGGCATCGGTAAAACAACAATCGACAAACTTGATACGATCGCCCAGCAACTCGGCTGTCCGCTGTGGGACATTATCAGCGATGAAACCTCCGTAAAAACGATCGCCGGACGCAAAGCTAAAACGATTTTAGACTTTACCAATACGATT
>RDYZ01000142.1 GCA_004293855.1 Oscillatoriales cyanobacterium
ATCGACTGTAGTTTTGATAGGTGAATTGTCGAATCTTGCACCGTGGCTGCAAATCCGAGGAGATCTGCCTGACGCGAATTCGGATCGAGGCGAATGATTAAATAGGCAACACGATCAAGACACGCCTCAGGCGGGATTGGACACTGGGTCGCGTCAACATCCACCGCCCGACATTCGATCGCACCGATTCCCGCCACTACCAGATGAGCCGTATCCAGCGTTAGACCCAAGGCCGGAGTCAGCGCATCACTAGCCCCCCAATCAATATCAAAACCCATCATGGTGCAGTAATTGCTCGCAATTAAAACTGCGATCGCATTACGGTAAACCCGCACCGAGGTTTCCGGCGGCTGAACCTGGGCAAGCTGCACAGCTCGTTCAATAACAGAGTGCGGGATCGGTAGTGAGAGGGGTTGCAGAAATGAAGAGTCAGTCATGCAATGGCTTATAAAGAGGTACGGCAGGGACTGGATCAGAAACCCTCAACCTTGAGTTTCATAAAGTTTTATGGGGGTAACAAATCAAGATTGACAGACGTTGGTTTATTTGTTTATTCAATGACTGTTTCTGGATCACAATTGTTTCACAAGCAAAGATAGGGTTTTGATTCCTGACTGTATAAACTTTAAACTTTGGGAGCATCCCGTGTATGCAAATTGTCCCTCATCCCCCAGCCCCTTCTCCCTTCTTTGGGAGAAGGGGAGACCAATTCAAAGTCCTTCTCCCAACTTGGGAGAGGGATTTAGGGTGAGGGTGACACAAATGGGATGCTCCCTAAACTTTTGATTAAAATTAGTCGTCTAACCATCCTTGACGAATCCCAAACTGACGCAACTGTTTACGGCAATGGTGATGGTAAAAGTTGGTTAAATGCTGCCAGGAATAATCAAACTCCTCACCGATCGCTTGCCAACTCTTTTCCGGAGGTAAACGTCGCAAAATCAACTTTTGTGCCGTGATGTCAGGGCGATCGGCAACGTGCAACGTGCGGAGTATACCGTCCTCGTCAGCGATCGCCCAGGCTGTGACGATTTCAAGAATTGGCGGAATATCGGGTTGAGCGGCCAACTGTACCCAGGAATTAGAGTCTAGGACGAGGCTATCAGCTTGAATCTGTCCTCCCTGGGGCGTAAGGCTAATCTGCCGCCTACGTTCTTCCTGTTGCTCAATTTGCAAGTCCTGCAAGCGTCGCTTGAGGTAGGCGTTAAGCCAGGTTGTGATACTGGCAATCGTCGGATCAAATGGCTTTTTGGCAGTAACCGCTTCGCAAAGATTTTGAGCCAGATAAAACCAGGTTTTTTGCTTCGCATCGTCATAGATATCACTGGCCTGATACCACAGTTGATTGGAACGCTCGATCGCCCGAATCAGTTCATTCATCGCTCGAATTCGTCCTGGTGTACGTGGTGGATGATCACAAACTTGACGTGCCAGTTGGTTCAGTTCTTCTAACTTATTCACGTTTTTTCTAAAATCCTCTTGGATAATGATCCGAAATGTCCCTCACGTTTGAATAATAGATAGGCACAAGAGATCGTCTCATGGGGGATTGATTTGACGATCGGCGCAATCATCAATCCTAGGGCCGACTCTTCCCCCTTGGAACAAAACTAACCCGAAATTTGCCATGACTAACCCCTCGTTATCCCATCTCAACGCTGCCGGAGAGGCCCATATGGTTGATGTTTCCGCCAAATCTGTGACCGTCCGAGAAGCGATCGCCAGCGGTTCCGTCACGATGTCGGCGGCGACGCTAGCGGCGATCGAGGCGGGGAACACGCCCAAGGGCGATGTGATCGCCACGGCACGGCTTGCGGGTATTATGGCGGCAAAACAAACCGCTGCGTTAATCCCGCTCTGTCATCCGCTACCGATCCAGGGCATTACGATCGATCTGATTGCCGATCCAGAACTGCCCGGTTATCGGATTCAGGCGAGTGTTAAAACGAAGGCGGAAACCGGTGTGGAAATGGAAGCCCTAACCGCTGTGTCGGTGACAGCCTTGACCTTGTATGACATGGCGAAGGCGCTTGAAAAATCGATGACGATCGGTGAAATTCAGCTTATTCAAAAGACAGGCGGTAAATCAGGGGATTATCAGCGTTTTTCCTGAGTTGGTGCGTGTAAGCGGATAGGAAATCGATCATCAAGGCCGGTGCTAATCTTTCCCTTGGGGAAGATTAGACGATGACTCAAAAAATTTCCTCTTGGTCGATATTTGGTCTACAGCAGATCGTAAACGTCTCTAGTTTTAATAAAAAATTGTCCTAAAATTCTCTATCAAACCATCCATTTTGATTTTTTAATGCATTGCTCAACTTAATATTGAACTTGCTTTAATATTAGTTGAATCGCAACGATCAAAGGTGTGAATTGTAAGATTTTAGCGGCTTCGGTTTGCCAACCGGCCACGATCGCGTACGTTTTTATAGATATCCTTTTTGTGACATGACACTAAAACCGTGACTGAATCGATCCCGACGACCCGATCGCCTCGCCAAACCTGCGATTACTTACGCTATGACTCGATGCCGTTAGCGGTTTACCGTGAATTGGTGGCTCATCTGCGTCAGGTTGATTCAGTGCAAACGGGTCTATTACCAGCAGAGGCGACACCATTTGAGTATGGTGCAAGTCAGATCGGCGGGCTCTGGCTAGGTTATGACGAAAACGTGACCCAGGCAGATCGCGATCGTGTGCGCTCCATCCTCGGTTACTACACCCAACGATTTGGCGAGTATTCCCACTACAGTCCATCGCCAGAGGCGATCGCAACGCTAACCGAGCCTTAAGCCTTCATTGCCAGGTCTCAACCGGTGGGGCTTGGGGTGAATATTGATGGATATTGATCACATCGGGGCATGATGTCTGGATAAAAGTGTCCTAGCCTCTCCTCGTCCGGTGATTGCTGCGGGTGATTTGCAAGGGATTTGGGAATCACGGCAGAATCGGTCAAGCTTCCCTTTAAGATCAGTACGGCATTCACCCCCGATATAGTGCGTTCGATCGCACGAATAACGGTGGCCTCATCCCCTTGGGCTGAACGCTAATCCGTATTCTTGAGTGCGATCCAACCCGTCCCCAAAATCCATGAGCAAGACTATCCAAGCGATTCGCGGAACCCGAGACATTTTGCCCGAAGAGGGTCGTTACTGGCAGTTCGTCGAGGCGACGACCCATGACGTTCTCAGTCGTGCCCTCTATCAGCAAATTCGGACGCCTATTTTTGAGCAAACACCGCTTTTTGAGCGTGGTATTGGTGAAGCGACGGATGTGGTGGGCAAGGAAATGTATACGTTTACCGATCGCGGTGATCGCTCCATTACCCTCCGTCCCGAGGGGACAGCGGGTGTGGTGCGATCGTATATCGAAAATAAACTCTACGCGACCGGTGGGGTGCAGCGTTTGTGGTACACCGGCCCGATGTTTCGCTATGAGCGACCCCAGGCCGGACGTCAGCGACAGTTTCATCAAATTGGTGTTGAAGTATTAGGGTCGAGCGATCCGCGAGCGGATACGGAAACAATCTCGATCGCCACAACCCTGCTCAAATCCTTTGGACTGCAAAATCTGCACCTGGCGATTAACTCCGTCGGTGATGCCGCCGATCGTCAACACTACCGTGATGCCCTCGTTGAGTACTTCACGCCCTTTAAAAACGACCTCGATCGGGACTCCCAAGACCGGCTCGATCGCAACCCGCTACGCATCCTCGACAGTAAAGACGAACGCACCCAAGAAATTGCCCAATCAGCCCCCAGTATTTTGGATTACCTCGGCGATCGCTCAAAACAGCACTTCGATCGAGTCTGCGACCTCCTGACCCAACTGGGCATTGATTACGCCATCAACCCACGACTTGTACGCGGCCTCGATTACTACACCCACACCGCCTTTGAAATCCAATCCGATGACCTCGGCGCTCAAGCGACGGTCTGTGGTGGTGGACGATACGACGGTCTAGTCGAACAGCTCGGTGGTAAAGCAACCCCTGCGGTCGGCTGGGCCATTGGTATGGAGCGATTAATTATTTTGCTCCAAAAAATCGGCTGTAATATCCAGTCTGACATTGACTTTTTCATCATTTCTAAAGGCGATCAAGCGGAAGCCCAGGCGTTAGCAATCTCGCATCGATTGCGTAACCTTGGCTTTACGGCAGAACTGGATCTCAGCGGTAGCGCTTTTGGTAAGCAACTGCGTCGAGCCGATCGCAGCGGAGCGAAAGCCTGTCTCATCCTGGGAGATGCAGAAGCCGAAGCCGCCACCCTCAACCTCAAATGGCTCGCCACTGGAGATCAAGAAACGATCGCCCAAGCGGACTTACTCGAGCATGTCGAGGACTGGCGCGTGCGACTCAAAGCAGAACCAACACCGCAGAATACCTCCATTGCAGTGTAGCCAGCGGCCACGAGGTTGACCCCAAAATCCACGGGATTCCGAGGAACCCGAAACTTGCCACAATCCGGATGATTGAGGTTAGTCTAGGAAGAGCAAAAGGGTCGATCACCTCGTGCGAACGATGGACACTCGTGACGCCTATCACAGTTCAATCTGACGATGTAATGCTAGGTTTAGTGCGATCGTGCCGCTTTGCTAAAATCAGAAGGCTGCGGAAAACAGTTGGTTAACCAACGGGCTGTGATTCTAGTTCGACGGCTCACAATCACCAACACGTTCGCGCCTCAGTGCTGTCACGTTATCCGCCCAGGAACCATCACCTGTGCCAACCGATCTCCTGACCGTAGCAACACATCGATCCCATGTACGCCAACGTCATCAACGCTTAACCCAGCGCCTACCCTGGATGACGAACACGATCGGCTGTATCTCTTGCACTAATCGACTCCCATTGGCTATCACGAAGCTTGCAAACAACACTCATGTCTAGCACTCAAAACCAATTTTCGGTTCGTTTCTGGGGCGTCAGGGGGAGCATTGCATGTCCAGGTCCCGAAACGGTTCGTTATGGCGGCAATACGCCTTGTCTGGAAATGCAAGTTGCGGGTGAAAGACTAATTTTTGATGGTGGTACGGGGTTGCGCGTGCTAGGGCAACATTTACTCTCCCAACTGCCAACCTCGGGTCATTTGTTTTTTACCCATTCCCATTGGGATCACATCCAGGGGTTTCCCTTTTTTGTACCCGCGTTTATTAAGGGGAATAAATTTCAGATCTATGGAGCGGTGTCGCCCAACGGTGCGACCATTAAGCAGCGCCTGAATGACCAGATGCTGCACCCTAATTTTCCGGTTCCACTCCAGATTATGGGGGCTCAACTGGAATTCAACGATATCCAGATCGGTGAAGCGGTTCAGATTGGTGAGGTGCTGGTGGAAAATGCCGTACTGCAACACCCCGGCGAGGCGATCGGCTACCGTGTCAGTTGGAAAAATTTTGCGGTGGCTTACGTGTCCGACACCGAGCACTTTGAAGATCGTCTAGATCCCAATGTGCAATCCCTGGCGCGGAATGCAGATGTTTTGATTTACGATGCCACCTACACCAACGAGGAATACTACTCCGAGACAACCAGTAAACGGGGGTGGGGCCATTCGACATGGGAAGAGGCGGTCAAAGCAGCCAAGGCGGCAGGGGTCAAAAAGCTGGTGATTTTCCACCACGATCCACTGCACAATGATGATTTTCTCGATAATGTGGGTCAAGCGGTGAAGGCTGAATTTCCGGATAGCTTGATGGCACGTGAGGGTATGATTATTCACCTCGGCGGTTCCGAGCCGGTGGTGGTACTGGATAAACTGGACGATTAGCGGTCAATGATTTGAGCCTTCAACAACGACATTCGACCTTGGGAGCAATAGATAGAACTCCGTGTGGGTGACTTCATCCTTGAGGGCGACGTTGACGCCGACGCGCGTCGCTCTGGGAAATTTTGACGGCGTTCATCGCGGCCATCAACACGTGATTGATCGGATTTTTGACGGCGATCGTCACGTTGATGGTTCGCTTGCATCTGGGGCGGAGGCAGCCAGCCCAAAGGATGCCTTAAATTTGGGAAATCTGGACAATCTAGACAATCTGGAAAATTCACGATCGCCGTCTACCCATCTGCCCACCTCCTACCTCTCGGCGGATATGACCCATCGTTCGGTTCCGGCGGTGCAGGCGGCGCGGTGTCATCGCCGATCGCGTCCGGCGACGGTTTGGAATGGTGAGACCAATCAAGTTAACCGAGTCTATACAACGGTTTTGACCTTTAATCCCCATCCCCAAGCTTTTTTTTCGGGGCAGTCACGATCGCTACTGTCGCCGATCGCCGAGAAAGTGGATGCGTTGCGGGCTTTGGGTGTGGATCAGCTTGTCTTACTTCCGTTTAATCAACAGATCGCCGCCCTGTCGCCGGAGGACTTTGTTCAACGTATTTTGATCGAAGGCTTGCAGACCCAAGCGGTCAGTGTTGGCGGCAATTTTCGCTTTGGTCATCGCCGATCGGGAACATCGGCGGATTTAAAACGGTTGTGTCAAGCACGACAGGTTGAGGCTCATATTGTGGAACTTCATCATATTGGCGACGATCGCGTCAGCAGTTCGACCGTACGGACAGCATTGGAGGTCGGCGATTTGGACCGCGCCAATCGCTTGCTCGGTCGCCCGTATCGGGTCGCGGGAACCGTTGAACAGGGCCAGCAGTTGGGGCGTACGATCGGCTTTCCGACCGCGAATATTCATTTACCCCCGGATAAATTTTTGCCACGCTGGGGCGTCTATGCCGGTCGGGTGTGGCTCACCGATGGGGAGACACCGATCGCGGGC